>NZ_JAEVHN010000331.1:0-6663 GCF_016803375.1 Micromonospora sp. 4G55 | reverse complement strand
CGGTGATCCCGCCACCGCCCCCGCGCACCGCCCGGCTCGGGAAGCAGCGGCGCGATCACCGCCCACGCCTCATCGGTCAGTTCACCACGACGCACCACCGGCACATCGTCAACGATCAACCACTACAAGATCGGCAGGACACGCCCTAGGCGAGTCGTCGCTTATCCTTCTGGCCGTGCCGGGATCTCTGTCGCCCCGCCTCGCCGCGATCGTGAACGCGCTTCCCCTTCAGCCGCACTCCCGCGTCCTCGAAATCGGATGCGGGCCCGGGGCGGCCGCACGAGCGGTCGCAGCCCGACTCACCACCGGCCACATCTTGGCCATCGACCGGTCTGCCACCGCGATCGCCCAGGCAGAGGCAGCCGCAGTGGACGAAATCAGGTCCGGCCGCATGAGTGTCCGCCGCGTCGCGGCCGAAGACTTCGTCCTGCAGACCCAGGAAGAGCCGTACGAGATCGTGTTCGCCGTCCGCGTTGGCGCCCTCGACGGGCGCCACCCCGAGGCTGGTCAGCAGGTGCTGCAGCGTATCGCCGGGGCGACCAAGGCAGACGCCCGACTCTTCATCGACGGCGGCGACCCGCTTCGTGAGCTACCCATCCCGCGGCCTTGAGCCGAACGAAGGGGCCCGGCGGTCGATGTAGCGACGCACCGGTCGTGTCTCGCTGCCCCAGCTGACCAGCGCTACATCGACGCCTTGGACGGGTATGCGTCCACGGCAACCCCGACACACACTGCCATCGGCACGACCGAGCGTTCGCCCTTACCGCACCTCGTCACCGGGCGTGGCGCCCGGTCCGCGGCAGATGCGTGCGTTCGTGCTGCAGGAAGTCGCGCGGCGCGGGCGCCAGCTCAGGGAAGGTCGGGATCTGGGTGCTCGGCCACGAAACGCTCGCCCGTTTCGTCGTCGACCAGCGCGTTGTCGACCAGCCATTCAACAGCCCGCCGCTGTGCGCGCACCTCGCGGAAGGCGTACCACGCTGGCAGTAGGTGCGGATACTCCTCGTGCAACTCGTTCTTGAACCGGCGGAAGGCGCCCTTGCCCTGGATCGCTCGGGCGAGTCTGCGGCCGGCCGCCGCGTCACTGATCCTCTCGACAAAGTCGGCCATGTCCTGGTACCAGACGTAGGACGGCAGCGGATCAATACCGACCAGGTCGAGGTCGTCAAGGTCGATGGGCGTGTGCCCGTCGATGCCGCCGTCCGTCGTCCAGAACACGATCTCGCCGGTCTGCGGGTTGATCAGCCATCGGTGCTCGTACTCGGTCTGGTCCTCGAGCGCGGTGGCGATCTCCTCCAGGTCTAGCCTGCCCAGGTCAAGCATCCGGCCACCATAAACCCGCTCCTGCCCGCGCTTCGACCCGCGACCAGCGGCAGAACCGTGCACCTGACCTTGAGAACGGGACAGCCGTAACGAGCAGGAATCGCGCGCGATGACGGCGGTGGTCAGTTCCATCCCGTGGCGTCGCAGGACACGGTCTGGCAATCCTCGCAGATGAAAAGGCTGCGCCAGCCGTCGCCGTACTCGCGGATCCGGTTCTCGACCGACCAAACGGACCAGCCGCCGGAACTGAGCTGGCTGCAGCCCAGTGAACGGGAAGATCCACTCGGCCCGGGCTGCGGAGATCACCTGCACCCCGGCATCCTCGATGATCGTCCTTACCGGACAAACACCGGGGTTTCGAGACGTCTCTTAGCCTCTTCGTTTGCCAATTGTCGGCTGATCCGCGAGTTGCGGAGGCCATCCAGTGGCGCTAACCGCCAAGGCCGGCAAATGTTCTGCAAAGAACCTGACTGATTGTTGCGGCCGGGAAAATTTCGGCCGCAGAGTTGGGCCGTAACTTGCTGACCACCTCAGACGAAGGGGAGCAAGGGATGAGCACGGAGACCGAAGACCTGGTGGTCACCTGCTTCGACGAGGACGACAACCCGGAGGAGCACATCGGCGAGCTGGTCGAGTACGACCTCACGGCGGTCGAGGAGGAGGAGTAAGTTGGGAGCCCACCTGGCGCCGACATTGAAGGTGCTGCGGAACGAGGTCAACAAGCGCTGGCCGCACCGGGATCGGGCGTCCGACGGGTGGATCGGCGATGCGGCCCACCAGGCGCGCAAGTCTGATCACAACCCGGATGGGGACGACGGCTCGGTCAACGCCCTCGACATTGACAAGGACGGCATCGACCCGCTGTTGGTCGTCCGCCGGTGCATTCAGCACCCGTCGACGGAGTACGTCATCTTCGACCGCACCATATGGAGCCGCAGCCGCGGATTCCGGCCCGCCCGCTACACCGGGTCCAACCCCCACGACAAGCACATCCACGTCAGCGTCAGCCACACGCGCAGCCGCGAGGACAGTACCCGGACGTGGGGCATCCCCACCTCGTCCGCCTCGAAGCTCGGCGACCGCACGCTGCACACCGGCAGCAAGGGCAGCGATGTGCGGGAGCTCCAAAACCTCGCAAACAAGCTCGGCGCCCTCCTGGTCGTCGACGGGGTGTTCGGCTCAGCGACGCACGCCTGGGTACGCGCCTTTCAGAAGGCCAGGAAGCTGACCGTGGACGGCATCGTCGGCTCCAGGACGATCGCCGTGCTGCGGGAGGCGACGAAGCCGAAGCCGAAACCACGGGCGACGCCGGCTGGCCACCGGCCCGGGACGCGAACGGTGCGGCGTGGGATGAGCGGCGACGACGTCGCGTTCGTCCAGCGGTTCATCGGGGAGCGACAGTGCGGAGAGCCGAGCGGGACATACGACACACACACCGAGGCAGGTGTCCGCTGGTACCAGCGGATACAAGGCATCGACGACGACGGAATCGTTGGTCGAGTTACCTGGGCGAAGATTCGGGTGACTGTCACCTACTAGCGCCTGGTCTCTGATGGCAGGCCAGCACCGATCCGGGGTTCACGTCGAGATGCGACGGATCCTGGATCTCTACGACCACCCACCGTCGGACGGCCCGTTGATCTGCGTGGACGAGTTCGGGCCGTTGAACCCGGCCTGGCCATGCCTGGCGGCCCCCACCCCGATGTGCCGTCATGGTGCAGCCGGAAGGAGCGCATCCATGCGCCTCAACACGTTTCTTCGCACCCCGATCCGCGGTGACATGCAAGACCGCCTGCGTAACCTGATGGTCACTGAGGTGTCCCTGGCAGGAGACCCCAAGCCGGGGGACAACTTTCCCCAAACATTGAAGCTGTCCTTCGAGACCGACACACCGGACCTTCCCGTGGAGATCGCACCGCTGTGGGAGGGTGCCCTCCAGTTCATCCCGGACAGCACCGCGCAGAACCCGACCGTGCCCGGGGAGGTAGTCGAGGGCCGCTACGACAGATGGTCGGTGACCGGAGACCTGCTGCTGAAAACGCCGGCCTTCGGACATGAGGACGCCTTTCGGCAACTCCTGCCGGGCTTCAACCCGGTACCGCAACTGGTGCGGTACAGCAAGGTCGTACTGACGCCGGAGTTCCTGTTCACCACGTTGGCCAGGGTTCCGCGGCGACGATTCGCTCTCGGCGGCGTCAGCGTCGCCGAGGACGATCCGTTCTACCACCGCAAGCTCGTGATCGGCTTCCTGTCCGGCACCGGCCGGCTCCGGGTCACCGTCGACCCCGCCGACGCGACCAAGGACACCGCCCTGCTGCCGATGCCCGTCGTCGCGGCACCGACGTCCGACGCGCGAACAGAGCTGCGCGTGACCGTAGCGTCGACGAGCTTCGAAGTACTTGCTCCTACCTGGTTCCACCAGCGGCCCGCCTATGACGACCTGTCCGGAGAGCAGCTGGTCCCTCCGGCGTTGCGTACGCTGGCCGACCAGCTGTCCAACCCGGCGCATCCGGCCCACAGCGTGGTCTCCGCGTGGGCCCTGTTCCAAGCCGCGCCGGACCTTGCGTACGCGCCCGACCACGCCGCAGGGCCGGTGCGGACAGCGCTCGCCGCCGCACGGCCCGACGGACGGCGATACCGACGCATCGAGCTGAGACGTCCCCCACTGCCCGGCTCCGACCTCAGCGCCGCGCCCCGGCGCCCCTACCCCGCTCACCAGCTGTGCTGGCGCCGAGCACGGGCGGCCCGACCGAGTCGCTGCGGCTACCGCTCTCCGGCGTCGTCCACGTGCCGCTGACCGACGACACCTACCGGTTCTGGGTCATCCCCCGCTCGGCCGACCCGACCGCAGTGCTTGACGGGGACCAGGTGCGACTCAGCCTGCCACCGTCGCCGCCCCGGCTCATCGGCGGCCCGCCACAGACCGCCGTCGACGTGGCGATCGGCGCGGCGCCGGCTGCCACGATCGACGCGCACCTACGCGCCTACGACGCGGCGATGGTCTGGGAGGGCTACCGTGCGGTCGCGCCTCGCCAGACGGAGCTGCAGGACAAGGCCACTGCGAACTGGAACGTGGACGCGCACCTGGCGTGGATCGTCCCTCGGGCGAACAAGAACCGCCCACAGAGCGCGCTGTACGCCCTGTTCCGGGAGTCCGCCGGGCGGCACGGGCTGTCGCCGGAGTTCCTGCAGGTCGTCTTCTTCGGCGAGGGCGGCGCCAACGAACTGTCCGCCTCGGGCACCTTCAACCACAACGAGATCCTGCAGGCCTACGACTTCGTCGGCCTCGACCTGATCGTCTACCGCACCGGCCGGCTCCCCGTCGGCCGACCCCCGATCCCACCCGAGGTGCCCGCCGGCGCCGTCGACGAGCGCGCCGAGTACATGTTCAACCTCGTCACCGCCGGCTACGTCGACCCCGCCGTCGCCGCCGCGGTGAACTGGGACCGCACCGAGGTCCGGACCGAGGCCGGCTTCACCCGCAGCCTCGAGGTAGGCACGGTGAACGGATGGGCGGCGGCGATCGAGCTGGTCGCCGCGGAGCTGCACGCCCGCCTCGACGAGATGACCGCCTACCTGGCGGGCAAGGTGCCCCCGGTCGCGGTGCCCGACGAGCTGAGCCGGCGGTTTCTCACCTACGCGCGGTTCAACTCCCGACCGTCCACCGCCCGGACGCTCGCGGACAACCTGGCCGTGAGGCTGCGCCCGTGGGTCGGCGCCCCGCCGCCGGACAACACCAACGTCCACTTCAACACGATCCAGCGGCTGGCGGTCGCCGAGTGGCACGACGCGGCGGCCGCCTACCGGGAGGCGTAGCCGCCGATCAGGGCACCGGCGGCAGTCCCTCGATGATGCGCCGGGCCAGGTAGCGGATCTCGGCCGCGGACAGGTCCAACGTCTTGCGCACCACGGGCGCGGCGACCAGGTCCGCGGTCCGCCGTCCGGCCGTCTCGGCGCCCTTGGCCACCACGAGGTGGCGTCGGGCCGGGCCGAGGCCGATGATCCGCCCGCGGGAGGTGCCGGCCGGGTCGTAGCGGAACTCCTTGCCGGCGACGAGAATCCGGTCGCCCACCTCGAGTTCGTTCTCCATCCACTCGAACAGCTGGGCGCTGCCCTCCTGGCCGCCGCGCGGACCAGCCTTGATCTCGAAGACGTCCAGCACGATGAGGTTGCCGTCGCGTTCGACGGTGAGCAGGTCGTCGGTGAACTCCTTGGACTGCCCGCTCACCCCGTCGACGCGGCGCACGCCCTGCTGAAGGGCGGCGTCGGCGGTCGCCGCCTCGGCCCGGCGCGCGGCGAGGATCTCCGCCTTGTAGCCGTCCGCCAGGATCTCGCCGATATTGCCGGTGAGGTTGCGCAGCACCCAGTCGGCGACCTGGCCGCCCTCCAGCATGCCCTGGTGCCACAGGTCGGCGAGCTTGCGCTGCAGCCGGGGCAGGTTGGCCGGGTCCCGCAGGGTCTGAAGGAAGCCGGCCGCCCGGGCAGTGGTCAGTCCGGGAGGCTGAACCAGCGCGCTGATCGGTGTCATCGTCGTCGGTCGGGGACGGGCCACGACCACGACGTGGCGCGGGACGGCGACCCCGTTGCGGATGGTGGTGTACTCGGTCGTCCAGATGCGGACTCCGGGGCGGGGCGCGACCTGGGCGAGGCTCTGGGCAAATGCCGGCGACTCGGTCACGACCATCCACTGGCCGCCCTGTCGCAGCCGGTCCACTCGCTGGGTCACGAAGGCCGCAGGGTCGGGCAGCTGCGCCGGGTTGAGCAGTTCCTCCCGGGCGACAGTGCACTGGTAGCCGGCCGGGAGGTCGAGGATGCCGCCCTGCACGAAGCGACCGTTTCCGGCTACGACGGCGTCAACGCCGGCGTTGCGGGTCGCGGCCACCACGGTCGTACGCCTGCCCGCGGCCAGTTGCTCCAGCCCCCAGCCGATCTCCGGGTCGCCCGCGCCGACCACCAGATACTCCCGCAGCCCGCGCGGGCCGACGCTCTTGACCGCCGTCCTGGCTCCCTTGAGCACCATGGTAGCGGGAACGGTTTTCGCGGCGCTGCCGGCGAGCAGGGACCGGGCGGCGTTGCGCAGCCGCAGCACCGCCTCGGCGCGGCGGGCCTCATCGACCGCGCTGATGATCAGGTTCCGCAGGGTGCGTTGGGACACGCGCAGCTCGCTGCTCAGGCTCTTGAAGGCGCGGCTGCTGAGCCGCTCCTTGTTGGCCAGCTCCGCCGCCGCGGTGAGCGTGCTGAGCGTCCCGGCACTCGACGTGACGGTCCCGGCGGCGGCGGGAAGCGCGGCGACGGCGGCCGGCATGGCCACCCGCAGGAACGGCACCGGAGCGGCGTCGGCGG
>NZ_JAEVHN010000330.1:0-6665 GCF_016803375.1 Micromonospora sp. 4G55 | reverse complement strand
GGGCGGCCTCGGCCTCGACGATGTGCCGGACGGCGGCGTCCACGTCGTCGGTGAGGCAGATCAGGTCCAGGTCGACCGGCCCGATCTTGCCCTCGGCGGCCATGGTGTCCCGCAGCCAGTCGAGCAGCCCCCGCCAGTACGCGGTGCCCATCAGCACCACCGGGAACCGGGTGACCTTGCCGGTCTGCACCAGGGTGAGCGCCTCGAAGAGCTCGTCCATGGTGCCGAAGCCGCCGGGCAGCACCACGAACGCCTGGGCGTACTTGACGAACATGGTCTTGCGGGCGAAGAAGTACCGGAAGTCGATGGCCAGGTCGACCCAGTCGTTGAGCCCCTGCTCGAAGGGGAGTTCGATGCCGAGCCCGACGGAGAGCCCGCCGGCGTCGCTGGCCCCCCGGTTGGCCGCCTCCATCACCCCCGGCCCGCCGCCGGTGATCACGGCGTAGCCGGCCCCGCCAGGGCGGCGCCCAGCTCCTCGGCCAGCCGCACTCGGGGCTGTCCGGGTTGCTGCGGGCGGAGCCGAAGACGCTGACGGCGGGCGGCAGGTCGGCCAGGGTGTCGAAGCCCTCCACGAACTCGGCGAGGATCCGCAGCGCGCGCCAGGCGTCCTTGGTCTTCCAGTCGCCCCGGCCCCGGGAGTCGAGCAGCCGCTGGTCGGCGGTGCTGGTCGGGATCGCGCCGCGGCGCAGCGTGACCGCGCCCCGGTGCCGCTCCGGATCGCGGCCCGGCTGCCGCCCGTTGCTCTGGCTCATGGGAGCAACCGTAGTGGAGCGGCACCGGCCGGGTGTGGCGCCCGGCGAGCCGGAGAAATAGTTCGCGATCTTGGGCAACTAATTCTGTCGCTCGCACGTCTTACTATTCACATACCGGGTATGCCCCGGCCACGCGCCTTCGGGGGAGGAGCAAGCGTGATCAACAACAACGAGCGGATCCGGATCCGCCGGCAGATGCAGCGGCGCATCCGTGACGTGGTGGCCGAGCGCCGCCGTGCCCGACAGCTGGAGTCCCCGGCGGCACCGACCGCCGACCCCGAGACCACCGACTCCCCTGCCCTGACCACCGCCTGACCACCCACCCGCACCCCGCCGGCCCCGCCGGCGCTCGGTGGCGATCAAGAGGTTTGCGTCACCCGAAAGGGCCTCTCCTGACGCAGACCTCTTGATCACCGAGCCGAGCCGAGCGGACCGGGGGCGCGGGCGAGCCGGACCGGGGGGTCAGGCGGAGGCGAGCCAGCGGTGCAGGGTCGCCGCGCCGTCGCGGATCTTGGTGATCTCGACGTGCTCGTCCTTGTGGTGGGCCAGGTTGGGGTCGCCGGGGCCGAAGTTCAGCGCCGGGATGCCCATCGCCGCGAACCGGGCCACGTCCGTCCAGCCCAGCTTGCCGATCGGCGCGGCGCCGACGGCGGCGAGGAACTCCTGCGCCGCGGGCGACTCGAGACCGGGGGCCGCGCCCGCCGCCGCGTCGGTCACCGTCAGGTCGAAGCCGGCGAAGACCTCCCGCAGGTGCGCCTCGGCGGCCGCCGGGTCACGGTCCGGGGCGTACCGGTAGTTGATCTCGATCTCGCAGCGGTCCGGGACGACGTTGCCGGCCACCCCGCCGGCGATCCGCACCGCGTTCAGTCCCTCGCGGTAGTCGCAGCCGTCGATGGTGACCCGTCGGGCCTCGTACCCCCCCAGCCGGCGCAGCACCTCGCCCGCGCCGTGGATGGCGTTCACCCCGTGCCAGGACCGGGCGGCGTGGGCGCGCTCGCCGTGGGTGGTGACGACCGCCCGCATGGTGCCCTGGCAGCCGGCCTCGACGATCCCGTACGTCGGCTCCAGCAGCACCGCGAAGTCGGCCTCCAGCCACTCCGGGTGCGCCTGCGAGACCAGGGTGAGCCCGTTGTACCTCGACTCGATCTCCTCGGCCTCGTAGAAGAAGTACGTCACGTCGTAGCGCGGGTCGGGCAGGGTCACCGCCAGGTGCAGCGCGAACGCCACGCCGGACTTCATGTCCGAGGTGCCGCAGCCGTACATCAGATCGCCGCGCATGGTCGACGGGAAGTTGTCGTTCAGCGGCACCGTGTCCAGGTGGCCGGCGAGCACCACCCGGGACGCCCGGCCCAGGTCGGTACGGGCCATCACCGTGTTGTTGTGTCGGAACGTGGCCAGGTGCGGCACGCCCCGCAGCACCTCCTCGACGCAGTCGGCGATGGCCTTCTCGTTGAGGGAGACGGACTCTATGTCGACCAAGGCACGGGTCAGGGCCACCGGATCAGCCAAGACCTCGGGGGTCAGCGGGTTCTCCATGCTGGGCACGGTACCGTCAAATTCGGTGCGCGCGGGGAGGGAGCCCGCCTGCCCCGCAGCCGCGAACGAGAGGTGTAACAGTGACGTCCGCAGTACCCGCCTGGGGCATCGGCCTGGCCACCGTCACCGCTGACGACCAGGTGCTCGACACCTGGTACCCGACCGGCAAGCTCGGACTCGGCGAGCTGCCGCTGGTCCCCGGCGAGGACCAGGGCGACGTGCTCGACCTGCCGCCGGGCGCGATCGGCGAGCGGGCGCTGCCGGGTCTGCGTACCGTCGAGGTCACCACCGTGATCGGCTCGCTGGACGACCCGATCAAGGACGCCGCCGACGCGTACCTCCGGTTGCACCTGCTCTCCCACCGCCTGGTGCGGCCCAACGAGGTCAACCTGGACGGCATCTTCGGCAAGCTGGCGAACGTGGCCTGGACGTCAGCCGGGCCGTGCCCGCCGGAGCGGGTCGACGAGCTGCGCGTCATCGAGCGGGCCGCCGGCCGGTACCTGGCGGTGTACGGAGTGGACAAGTTCCCCCGGATGACCGACTACGTGGTCCCCTCCGGAGTCCGGATCGCCGACGCGGACCGGGTCCGGCTCGGCGCGCACCTGGCCGCCGGCACCACCGTGATGCACGAGGGCTTCGTCAACTTCAACGCCGGCACGCTGGGCACCTCGATGGTCGAGGGGCGGATCGTGCAGGGCGTGCTGGTCGGTGACGGTTCCGACATCGGCGGCGGGGCGTCGATCATGGGCACCCTCTCCGGCGGCGGCACCGAGAAGGTCAGCATCGGCGAGCGGAGCCTGATCGGCGCGAACGCCGGCGTCGGCATCTCGCTCGGCGACGACTGCGTGGTCGAGGCGGGCTGCTACATCACCGCCGCGTCGAAGATCACCCTGCCCGACGGGCGGGTGGTCAAGGCCCGTGAGCTCTCCGGCGTGGACGGGCTGCTCTTCTGGCGCAACTCGGTCACCGGCGCGCTGGAGGCGAAGCAGCGCACCGGCAAGGGCATCGAGCTGAACGCCGCCCTGCACGCCAACGACTGACGGACCGGTCGGGGCCGGGGCGACCGCCCCGACCCCGACCGGCGTCCGGGCCCACGGCGGTGAGACCGCGGGCCCGGCGTTGCTACCGCAGCCGGTACGCCTGGACGATCCGCTCGGTCACCGTGTTGCCGGCGGTGTCCCGGGCGATGGCCCGCAGGGACACGTGACCGGGGCCGGCCGGGTGCCGCAGCAGCGCGACCCAGCCCTTCCCGGGCACCCGCAGCACGGCGGCCTTGCGCCAGGTCTTCCCGCCGTCGTACGAGGCGTCGACGGTCAGCTTCTCCACCCCGGCGGCCGGCGCGCCGGGCTGCCGCTGCACCTGCACCGGCACGGCGAAGAGACGGCCGGCCGGCGCGCTGTTGTCGACCCGCAGCGGCGGGGCGAAGCGCACCGCCATCAGCGGCAGCCGGGCCGGGGTGTCACCGGCGACGTGACCGGACCGGAAGGTCCACGTCGACTCCACCTCGGTGCTCAGGTCGGTGAAGCTCCGGGTGGCCGACACCGTCAACTTGTAGTCGGCCGCCGCGGGCGGCACGGTGAACTCGCCGTAGCCGGCGTACTCGCTCTCGCCGACCAGTTTTCCGTTGCGCCACAGGGCGGTCCGGGCGGTGTCGGTGACCGACCCGCCGGGGTGCCCGGCGGCGTCGCTGTGCACCGGCAGGCCGACCAGAATGAGGTCGCCGGTACGGCTGACGCTCTCCTCCGGCCAGCGCGGGGCCGGGAACGACGGCCCGTACGGGGCCTGGTTCCAGGTCTCCTGGACCGTCCGCCCCGCCCGGTACGCGGTCGGGACGGAGAACAGCGCCGCCTTCGGGTCCAGCCAGCCCTCCTCGTCGACCACCCCGAAGTCGATCTCGGACTCCCAGCGCACGCCCCTGGTGTTGTAGTGCTCCACCCGCTCGCCGGGCACCTCGGTCGGCAGGACGATCGCCGAGGCCCCGGTGTTGTACTCCAGCTCCGGGATCACGATCCGCTCGGCGACCATCCCCGGGTAGCCGCCCCGGAACCGGTGCACCACGGTGGCCAGGTCACCGGCCCGGTAGTGCCGGACGAAGCCGGTCGGCATCCGGCCGGGGACCGCCTCGCTCAGCGCGTACAGGTAGGGGCTGCTGGCGGCGTCCCGGTCGGCCCACTGGCTGCTGACCGTCGAGACGAACCGGTCCGCGGAGACCGGGCTGCCGAGCTGGGCGGTGGTCAGGCCGGCGAAGCTGTCGGCCCACACCCCGAAGCCGTAGCTGCCGCCGTCGTGGGTGAAGAAGACCGCGCTGACGTCGATCAGCAGCGGCGTCGCGTCCCGCTTCGGGATCGTGGTCAGGACCGGCTTGCCCCGCCGGGCGTCCACGGTGACCGAGAGGTCCCGGTCGACGGTCAGCTCGGGCTGGGCAAGCATGGTGAGCCCGCCGGCTTCGCCCTCGGGGGCGGGCTCGAAGATGAGCGTGCTCAGGCCGTAGCGCCCCTTGGGCAGCCGCACCTGGGCCACCCCGTCGGGGTCGTAGGCGTCCCGGATGTCGAAGCGGTCCAGGCTGGCCAGGCTGGTGTAGTAGTCCGCCGTCGTCCTGCCGGACCGGTCCAGGTGGGTCACCGTCAGGGTGTAGCTCTCCACCTCCCGGTTGACCGCCACCGGGGTCACCGCGACGGTGGTGCCCGAGCGGGCGACGACCCGGCCGGTCCAGTAGCCGTCGGCGGCACCGAGCCGGGTGTCGGCGGTGACGGTGGTCTCCGCCCGGCCGCCCGCGGGCACGGTCACCCGGGTCGCGCCGAGGCGGAACATCCCGGCCGGCGCCGGCTGGCCGCCCGGACCGGTGATCTCGGTGCTCAGGTCGAGCGTGACGGCGGTCGGGCCGGCGTTGCGCCAGGCCACCGTGCGGGTGATCGGCGCGTCGTCGCCGTGCGGCCAGAGCGCGCGGCCGAAGGAGACGCTCACCGGGTCACTGCTCACCTGCTGGCCGATCGCGCGGGTCAGGTCGACCCGGCCGGCTCCCTGCTCGTACGCGGTCTGCGCCGGGTGCGGCTTCGCGGCGGCCATCAGGGTCGCCTTGAACTGGCCCGCCTTCCAGTCCGGGTGCTGCTGGGCCAGCAGCGCCACCGAGCCGGCCACGTGCGGGGTGGCCATCGAGGTGCCGGAGAGCGCGACGTACTTCTCCCCCACCGGGTCGCCGATGCTGCCGGTGGCGGACCGGGCGGCGACGATGTCGACGCCGGGCGCGGTGATGTCGGGCTTCACCGCGTCGTCGCCCACCCGGGGGCCGCGGCTGGAGAACTCGGCGAGCTGGTCGTCGCGGTCCACCGCGCCGACGGCGAGCGCCGCGTCGGCGCTGGCCGGGGAGCCGACGGAGGCGTCCGACCCGGCGTTGCCGGCAGCGGTGACGAAGAGGGTGCCGGTCTGCGCGGTCAGCGTCTGCACCGCCTCCTCCAGCGGGTCGACCTCGGGGAAGTCCCAGCCGCTGAGGCTCATGTTGACCACGGTGGCCCGCTTGTCGACGGCGGCCCACTGCATCCCGGCCAGGATGGCCGAGTCGGTGCACCCGATGTCCTCGCAGACCTTGCCGTTGAGCAGCGTGGCGTCCGGCGCGACGCCCTTGTACCGGCCGCCGGAGGCGGCGCCGCTGCCCGCGATGGTGGAGGCGACGTGGGTGCCGTGGCCGACCGTGTCCCGGTCGTCGGTGACCTCGGTGAAGTTGCGCGACTCGGCCACCTTGCCGGCCAGGTCGGGGTGGGTCGTGTCGACGCCGGTGTCCAGCACCGCGACGCTGACGCCCTTGCCGGTGAAGCCGGCCGACCAGGCGGTGGGCGCCCCGATCTGCGGGACGCTGTGGTCCAGGGTGACCCGGCGGCGGCCGTCGAGCCAGATCCGCTCGCGACCGCCCCCCGCCGCGCCGAGCCGGGTGCCGGGGCGGCCGTCGAGCCAGATCCGCTCGACGCCCCCCGCCGCGCCGAGCCGGGTGCCGGTGGAGCCGGTGGTGACCGCCGCCCACACCTGGCCGGCGGTGGACTTGCCGGCGGTGAGGGCGGCGCCGCGGATCGCCGGCAGGTCCCGGGTCACCCGGCGCGGCAGCGCGGCCACCCCGCGTCGGGCCTCCCCCCGAGGCGTACGACACCAGCAGCGGCAGGTCGTCGCGGCGGGTGTCGTCGTAGCCGGCGGAGATCAGCTCGGTGACGTCGAAGAGTCGACGGTCGACCCGGCCGGCGCGGATCAGCGCCAGCGCGTCCTGGGGCACCACGGTCAGGTGCCCGCGCTCCCGGCGTACCAGGAATCGCACGTCGCCCGGCCGGCGGCGGGCCGGACGGCGGCGTCGCCGGAGCTGGTGACGGTGACCCGGTCCCCGGTGACCAGGGT
>NZ_JAEVHN010000329.1:0-6687 GCF_016803375.1 Micromonospora sp. 4G55 | reverse complement strand
ACGGTCACCGCCGCGGTCGCCGCCCCGACCGGCCGGACGCTCGCCACCGGCGGCCTCGCCGGCGGCCGGCGCCTCGGCGCCCTCCGGGCGGACCTTGTCCAGGTAGATCTTGCCGCGGGCGTCGATGTCCGCGATCTCGACCTCGACCTTGTCGCCGACGTTGAGGAAGTCCTCGACCTTCTCGACCCGCTTGCCGTCGCCCACCTTGGAGATGTGCAGCAGGCCGTCGCGGCCCGGCAGCAGCGAGATGAACGCGCCGAACGCGGCCGTCTTGACCACCGTGCCGAGGAACCGCTCGCCCTGCTTCGGGAGGGTCGGGTTGGCGATGCCGTTGATCCGGTCCACCGCGGCCTGGGCCGACGGGCCGTTGGTCGCGCCGACGTAGATCGTGCCGTCGTCCTCGATGGAGATCTCGGCGCCGGTCTCGTCCTGGATGGCGTTGATGGTCTGGCCCTTCGGGCCGATCACCATGCCGATCTTGTCGACCGGGATCTTGACCGTGGTGACCCGCGGCGCGTAGTCCGACATCTCGGCCGGAGCCTCGATCGCCGCCTGCATCACGTCGAGGATGGTCTGCCGGGCCTCGTGCGCCTGCTGGAGCGCGGCGGCCAGCACGTCCGACGGGATGCCGTCGAGCTTGGTGTCGAGCTGCAGCGCGGTGACGAAGTCCCGGGTGCCGGCGACCTTGAAGTCCATGTCACCGAACGCGTCCTCGGCGCCGAGGATGTCGGTCAGCGTCACGTACTGGGTCTTGCCCTCGACCTCGTCGGAGATGAGGCCCATGGCGATGCCGGCGACCGGCGCCTTCAGCGGCACACCGGCCGACAGCAGGCCCAGCGTCGAGGCGCAGACCGAACCCATCGAGGTGGAGCCGTTGGAGCCGAGCGCCTCGGAGACCTGCCGGATGGCGTACGGGAACTCCTCGCGCGCCGGCAGCACCGGGATCAGCGCCCGCTCGGCGAGCGCGCCGTGGCCGATCTCGCGCCGCTTCGGCGAACCGACCCGGCCGGTCTCACCGGTCGAGTACGGCGGGAAGTTGTAGTTGTGCATGTAGCGCTTGGACTTCTCCGGGGAGAGGGTGTCCAGCGACTGCTCCATGCGCAGCATGTTCAGCGTGGTGACGCCCAGGATCTGGGTCTCGCCCCGCTCGAACAGCGCCGAGCCGTGCACCCGGGGCAGCACGCCGACCTCGGCGGTAAGCGGGCGGATGTCGCGCGGGCCGCGGCCGTCGATGCGGATCTGCTCGCGCAGCACCCGGTTGCGGACCTCGGACTTGGTCAGCGACCGGAAGGCGGCGCTGAGCTCCTTCTCCCGGCCCTCGAAGCGACCGCCGAGCTCCTCGGCGACCCGGGCCTTGACCCGGTCCAGGGCCTCCTCGCGGGCGCCTTGCCGGCGATGGTGAGCGCCTCGGCCACGTCGGCGCGGGCCAGGTCGGCCACCGCCGCGTAGACGTCGTCCTGGTAGTCCAGGAAGACCGGGAACTCGGCGACCGGCTTGGCGGCCACCTCGGCCAGCTCGCTCTGCGCCCGGCACAGCTCGCGGATGGCCGGCTTGGCGGCCTCCAGGCCGCTGGCCACGACCTCCTCGGTCGGGGCCGGGGCACCGCCGGCGACCAGCGCCACGGTGTGCTCGGTGGCCTCGGCCTCGACCATCATGATCGCGACGTCGCCGTCGGGCAGGGCGCGGCCGGCGACCACCATGTCGAAGGTGGCCCGGGCCAGCTCGTCGATGGTCGGGAAGGCGACCCACTGGCCGTCGACGTGCGCCATCCGGGTGGCCCCGATCGGGCCGGAGAACGGCAGGCCGGAGAGCTTGGTCGACATCGAGGCGGCGTTGATCGCCACGACGTCGTACGGGTGCTGCGGGTCGAGCGCGAGGACGGTCTCGACGACCTGGACCTCGTTGCGCAGGCCCTTGACGAACGACGGGCGCAGCGGCCGGTCGATCAGCCGGCAGGTGAGGATCGCGTCCTCGCTGGGGCGGCCCTCGCGGCGGAAGAACGAGCCGGGGATCCGGCCCGCGGCGTACATCCGCTCCTCGACGTCGACGGTCAGCGGGAAGAAGTCGAACTGCTCCTTCGGCTGCTTGCCGGCGGTGGTGGCGGAGAGGACCACGGTCTCGCCCAGCTGGGCGACGACCGAACCGGCGGCCTGACGGGCCAGCCGACCGGTGGAGAAGGTGATCTCACGGGTGCCGAAGGACCCGTTGTCGATCACAGCGGTGCGGGATTCGGTGCCGAGGTTGGTCTCGGTCATGGTGCTGTCGTGCTCCTTCGCGTCGGGGGCCCACGACACGGGAGCTGCTCAGACGGCCGGTCTTCGATCGAAGCGCCCGGGTGACCGGCGTGATGCCGGGATGCCCGGAGGCCACTACCGGAGACCGGTACGCTGACCGGCTCCCTCTCGGGTGGTCGCGCGGCCCTGTTCTTCAGTGGTACCGGAACGGGGGAGCGGCCGCAGGCCACTCCCCCGTCACGTCACCGGCGCAGGCCGAGTCGCTCGATGAGCGACCGGTAGCGGTTGATGTCCTTCTTCTGGACGTAGTTGAGCAGCCGACGGCGCCGGCCGACCAGCAGCAGCAGCCCGCGGCGGCTGTGGTGGTCGTGCTTGTGCACCTTCAGGTGCTCGGTCAGCTCAGCGATCCGCTTGGTGAGGACCGCGACCTGCACCTCCGGCGAACCGGTGTCGCCCTCGGCGGTCGCGTACTCCGCACGGATCGTGGCCTTGGCTTCCTGGTCGAGCGCCATGTTCTCCCTGTTTCGGTGGGTTGATCACTGGTGTCCGTCGAACCGGTCAGGAGACCGGAACGGACCGGTACCTCGCACCCGCGGCGTCGTGCAGGCACGCGAGGCCCCACGTCGGTCAGCCGACGTCCCCGCCAGACTACCAGTCCGGCCCCGTCCCATCCGGTCAAGGTCGGCGAAGCCGCCCGCGGCGCGCTCAGCCGATCGCCCGGCGGGTCCGCTCGACGTCCTCGGCGATCTGCGCCACGAGGGGCTCGATGGCGTCGTACCGGCGCTGCTCCCGCAGGTGCGCGACGAAGTCCAGGGCCAGCCGCTCGCCGTACAGGTCGCCGGAGAAGTCCAGCGCGTACGCCTCCACCCGCCGCTCCCGACCGGAGAAGGTCGGGTTGGTGCCGATCGACACCGCCGCAGCCAGGGGCTCCCGCTGCCCCCGACGCACCAGCCGGGCGGCGTACACCCCGTCGGCGGGGACCGCCGCGTACCGGTGGCGGAGCAGGTTGGCGGTGGGGTAACCCAGCTCACGTCCGCGCTGGTCGCCCCGGACCACCACGCCCTCCAGCCGGTGCGGGCGGCCCAGCGCGGCGGCCGCGGCGGCCACGTCGCCGGCGTCGACGCAGGAGCGGATGTACGTCGAGGAGAAGACGGTGCCCGCCTCGGCCACCAGCGGCGCGCCCTCCACCCCGAAGCCGAAGGTGCGGCCGAGCCGGGTCAGCAGCGCCACGTCGCCGGCCGCCCGGTGCCCGAACCGGAAGTTGTCTCCCACCACGACCAGCGCGGCGTGCAGGTGCTCGACCAGGACGTCGTGCACGAACGCCTCCGCCGGCAGCCGGGAGAACTCCGGGGTGAACGGCACCACGCAGAGCACGTCGACGCCGAGGGCCTCGATCAGCTCCGCCTTGCGGGCCGGCTCGGTGAGCACGGCGGGGTGCGAGCCCGGGCGGACCACCTCCGCCGGGTGCGGGTCGAAGGTGACCACCACCGACTTCATGCCCAGCTCCCGGGCCGGGCCACGGCGTGCCCGATGGTCGCCTGGTGCCCCTTGTGCACGCCGTCGAAGACGCCGATGGTGACGACCGAACGCCCCCAGCCACCGGGCGCCGCGTCGTACCCCCGCCACCGCTGCATGCCGCTCCTCCCCTGCTTCCCCGGCCTCGCCGGGTACCCGCGCCGGCCGCGCGACCGGCGCACCCGCCACCGCCGTCAGGCCGGGGCGAGCACGATCTCCGCGCGGGCCCGGCCGTCCCGCTCGCTGACGATAGCGATCAGGCCGCCGTCGGGACCGAAGACCGCGTACGGCCCGGCGATGCCGGCCGCGTCGAGCGGTCCCCCGTGGGAGAGCACCTTCGCCTCGTCGGCGCTGGCCTCCCGACGCGGGAAGAACCGGTCGGCGGCCGCGTCGAGCGGCAGGTTGACCACCTCGGGGGCGCGCTGCTCCAACTCGTCGAGGGTGGCGGCCTCGGTCAGCCGGAAGCCACCCACCGCGGTACGCCGCAGCGCGGTGAGATGCCCACCCACCCGGAGCGCCAGGCCCGCGTCCCGCGCGATGGCCCGGATGTACGTCCCGGACGAGCAGGTCACGTCGATGTCCACGTCCAGCACGTCGGGGGTGTCCCGGCGGACGGCCAGCACGTCGAGGCGGGAGATGGTGACCCGCCGGGCGGGCAGCTCGACGCTCTCGCCCTCGCGTACCCGCTTGTAGGCCCGCTGTCCGTTGATCTTGATGGCGCTGACCGCGCTGGGCACCTGGTCGACCTCGCCGGCGAGCGCGGCGAACGCCGCCCGGACCGCCTCGTCGGTGAGCTGGCCGGCCGGGGTGGTGGCGATCACGTCACCCTCGGCGTCGTCGGTGACGGTGGCCTGCCCGAGCCGCACCGTGGCGGTGTAGCTCTTGCCGGCGCCGATCACGTACGTCAGCAGCCGGGTCGCCCGGCCCACCCCGATCACCAGCACGCCGGTGGCCATCGGGTCGAGCGTGCCGCCGTGCCCCACCCGCCGGGTCCGCGCCAGCCGGCGGATGCGCGCCACCACGTCGTGCGACGTCATGCCGCCCGGCTTGTCCACCACGATCAGCCCGTCACCGCTCACGACCGCCAAGCCTGCCAGACGGGGTCGCGGGGGCCGTCACCGCACGGCACAATGCCCCTCGCGTCCCCACCACCGTCTCCGGAGTCCGATGAGCAACCCGCCCTCCCACGAGCACCGCGCCCGGGTCGACCTGCCGGAGTGGATGCGCAACCCCGAGCCGCCCCGCCGCACCCCGGGTCGGCTGCTCTCCGAGCTGGTCGACCGGACCCCGGTGCTGCGCGAGCTGCGGCGCGCGGCGTGGCGGTGGCGGGAGCACACCCGGTTCAGCGAGCGGCACCCGGTGCTCTCGGCGGTCGTGTCGTTCGTGTTCGTCGCGGCCGTCGCCACGGTGCTCGTGGCGGGCGCGGCCTACCTGTTCGGCAGGATGCGCGAGGGCACCCTCTGAGCCGAGCGCGTCCGCGCCGTGGGTCGCGGGGCCTGCCGTTCGCTCTGCGGCCGGGACGGCCGTGTCCGGACCGGGGACGACGCGACGGGCCGCCGGGTGCGAAGATCATGCACCCTCATTCCCCCCAGCTCTGGGACCGCAATGACTGACGAACAGCCGTCCACCACACCGGAACCGCCCGCGGTGGCCACCGCCGAGCCGGTGAGCCTGCCGTCCTGGATGCGGGAGTCCGACACCTCCCAGGAGCTGACCCCCGCTGAACGACGCCGGCTCACCTGGGCGCGGCACCGCGGCAAGGTGCTCGTCGGCCTCGTCGCGGTGGTGGCCCTGGCGCTGGTCGTGCTGCTGGGCCTGGGTGGCCACACCCTTGTGGAAGGTGTCCGCACCGCCACGCCACCGTCGCCCTCGCCGGTCCCCCCCAACACGATCGGCGAGCCGCAGGACCACTTCGCGGACACCCCCGCCGCCGACTTCCCCGTCGGTGCGGAGGGCATCGTGCTGCCACCGGCCCTGGCCACGGGCCCGTTCAGCGCCGGGCAGGTGCGCAGCACGCTGGACGGGGTCCGGCGGGCGCTGATCGAAGCCCGGCTGGAGACCGCGATGCTGGTCGGCGACAACGAACCGTTCCTGGCCCTGCTGGCGAAGGACGCCCGCGCGGGCCTACTGCCGCAGTTCGCCGACAGCACCTTCCTGAACTACGCGACCCGGGTGGACTCGCGAACCGACTGGGAACCCGATGTCAGGGTCTCCGGAACGATCAGCTACCGCGCCACCAAGGACGCGGACGGGATCCGCATCCTCGAGGTGACCGCCCGCTTCGCCTGGGTGTACGCCTTCGACATGTATCTCGGCAAGGCCGTCCCGCCGGGAGCCCACCTGGTGGTCATCCGGGACACGCAGGTCTGGGCCCTGCCCCATCCCGACGACGTCCGGGCGTCCGCGCGTGGCCTGTGGCTGGATTCCGCCGAGGCCACCACCTGGAACGCCGACTGCTCGAAGACCAAGAATGGCTTCATCGCCCTGGACCCCTGGTTCCCGGGTAAGGGCCGGCGTGGTTCGGACCCGTCACCAGGGCTGGCGGAGGTCTTCGACCCGGAGCGGCCCAGCCGCGCCACCGAGTCCTGCTGAGATCCGGGGGCGGCCGGGTCGGCGCGGGTCGGGTCGTCCCCCCGCCCTGACAGTCAGCGGACCGCCCCGGTCACCGCCCACCCGCCCGAGCGCAGCCGCAGCAGCAGCGCGACCAGCCGGATCACGATGAACAGGGTCAGCCCGGCCCAGATCCCGCCGAGCCCGAGGTCGAGCCCGTGGGCGAGCCAGATCGCCGGCAGAAAGCCGCCGAGCGCCGCGACGATGGTCAGATTGCGCAGGTAGCGCACGTCCCCGGCGCCGATGAGCACGCCGTCGAGGGCGAAGACCACGCCGGCCAGCGGCTGCATCGCCACGAACCAGGGCCAGGCCACCATGGCCTGTTCGC
>NZ_JAEVHN010000328.1:0-6687 GCF_016803375.1 Micromonospora sp. 4G55 | reverse complement strand
CGGGCTTCACCCGGAACTGCTCGGTCTCGGACAGGCCGGTGCGGATGCCGAGCCCACCGAGCGCCAGGCCGGCGAGCAGCAGCGTGGCGAGGACGGCGACCGGTGCCGGCCGACGGACGACGGCGGCGCCGAGCCGGCCCCACAGCCGGCCCTCCCGCACCGCGCTGCCGGCCCGGGGGACGAACGGCCAGAACAGCCCCCGGCCGAAGATCACCAGCGCGGCGGGGAGGACGAAGAGCGCGGAGAGCATGGCGAAGACCACACCGGTGGCGCAGGCCACCGCGAGGGCCTGGTTGAGCTCCTGCTCGGACAGCAGCAGGGTGAGTACGCCCAGGACCACGGTGATCCCGCTGGCCAGGATCGGCTCGGCGGTACGGCGCAGGGCGGCCCGCATGGCGACGAAGCGGTCCTCCTCGCGGCGCAGCTCCTCCCGGTAGCGCGCGATGATCAGCAGCGCGTAGTCGGTGGCGGCGCCGAAGACCAGCACGCTGGCGATGCCGGTGACGGTGCCGCCGGGCATGTTGATGCCGACCGCCGGGACGATCGTGTCGAGGGCGCGCAGGGTGAGCTGCTCGGTTGCCGCGACGACGACCAGCGGCACGATCCACAGGAACGGGCTGCGGTAGGTGACCAGCAGCAGCAGCGCGACCACGGCGGCGGTGACCAGGAGCAGCGTGGTGTCGGCGCCCTCGAAGACCTTGGTGAGGTCGGCGGTGAAGGCCGGCCCGCCGGTCACCTGCACGACGAGCCCGTCGGGCAGGCCGTCCAGGGCGGTGCGCAGCTGGTCCACCGTCTGCCCGACCTGCTCCTGACCGCCGGCGGTGGACAGCGGTACGGCGACCAGCGCCACCGTGCCGTCCGGTGCGACCTGCGGCGGGCTGACCCGGCCGCCCACGGCCAACCGGACCAGTTCGCCCGAACGCGCGGTCAGCGCGGCGCGGTCGGCCTCGGTGAGCGCCTCGCCGTCGGCGCGGCTGAGCACCACGATCGCCGGCTGGGTGTCGCTGGAGGGCAGCTGGTCCTGGAGGCGCTCGACCTGGGTCGACTGCCACTCCACCGACAGGCCGGTGGCGGAGACCGGGTCGGGATTGGCGGGCTTCGGCAGCCCGAAGACCGCCGCGCCGACGACGAGCGCGGCTACCACGGTGAGCCAGGCGGCCAGCCGGCCGCGGGCGACGCGGGTGAACACAGACATCGGATGCCCTCACGGTCCTTCGACTTGAAATCTCGGCTATCAAGAGTCTTGCCGAGCGAGAGCATTAGTGCAACTCATCGAGTATCTTGGCAAGCGAGATTATTGAGGGCTGCTCTATGCTGCACCCGGGCGGCGGTCCGACAGGGGGAACGACCAGACGTGGCAGCACACGGCATGTATCGACGGCGGGACGACCGACGCAGTCAGCTGGTCGCCGACATCACCAACGACCTGCGGCGATACTCGGTGGACGCGCAGCACATCGGGCACGCCTTCGCCGGTCTGCACGGGCTCAACCCCACCGACCTGCACGCCCTGATCGCCGTCATGGACGCGGAACTGACCGGCGACCCGATCACCCCAGGGCGGCTGGGGGAGCAGCTCAACCTCTCCTCGGGCTCGGTGACCGCACTGATCGACCGGCTGGAGCGGGCGGGGCACATCCGCCGCGACCGGGACACGGCCGATCGGCGCAAGGTCTTCCTGCACTACGCCGACCAGGGCGCCGCGCTGGCGATGAGTTTCTTCGGCCCGCTCGGCCGGCGCACCGACGAGGTGATGGCCCGCTTCAGCGACGAGGAGCTGGAGGTCGTGCACCGTTTCATGGCGACGATGGTCGACTCGATGCGGGCGCACCGGGACGCCGTCCGGGCCGAGTCGGCGCGCCGCCCGACGAACTGACCCCGCACCCCGGCGAAGCCCCGGCCGGCGCCTGCGGGCACCCACTGTCCGATGTGTCCGTCACTCTCCGCTGTGGACTCCGGTCCATCCCCGGGCGACGGCGGGGGCGGCGCGGCGCGCGCAGACCGGCGGTCCCAGCCGGCTCATAGCTTCGTTCCATTTGAAGAGAAGCCATTTGAGCTGGGCGTTTGTCCATTCGTCCGGTTATCGTTCAGCCAACGCCCGACGAAGTGCATCTCCAGGTCGGGCTCGCTCCCGCACCCGTACACCGCCACGCGGTGTCACCGTCGTGCCCGGCCCCTGACCCTCACGGAAGGGGGAGCTCATGACAACGGCTCCGGCCAATCTGCTGGCCGCTCGCCGCCTGCTGCTCGACAACCTCAACATCGACCCCGACACGGCTCGCGACGACGACCTCGAACCCGGTGAGGTCGGCATCGTCGGCGATCCCGCCCATCGTGGCGGCTACCACTGCGGCTCCGACCGGGTGGTGACCAACGACTACTCGGTGGTCGAGTCCCCCCGGGACTCGACCGGGCTCACCCTGTACGCCTCCGCGCTGGACGTCGGCATCTTCGAGGTCCGCTCCGGCGGTCGGACGCACAACCTGCACACGTTCTCCACCTGGTGTGTCGCCCAGTGCCTGGCGAACACGCCGGACAGCCGCGACCTGCGCGAGATCATCTACTCACCGGACGGGAAGGTCGTCCGCCGGTGGGACCGACTGGGCAGGCGCAGCAGCGGCGACGACTCGCACCTGTACCACACCCACTTCAGCTACTTCCGCGACTCCACGAAGGCGAACCGGGACCAGCGACCGCTGTTCCGGCGCTATCTCACCACCATCGGACTCCTGGAGGACGACGACATGACCCCCGAAGAGCACACCTGGCTGCAGACCGTCCACCGCAACCTGACCGTGCTGGACGGACGTAACCCGGTCGGCCAGATTTACACCCGGATGGCGCTGGGCGAGGACCACACGGACCCGGCGTTCGTCGTCCAGCACCCGACTCTGAAGTCGCTCGGCGCGCAACTCACCGCGCTGCAGACGGCGCTGACCGCGCTCGCCAACAAGGACTTCACCGACGAGGCGGCGATCGTCCAGGGTGTCCTGGCCGGCCTCACCCCGGAGAAGATCGCCGCGGCGATCCCGCCGACCATCGCCAAACAGGTCGCCGACGAACTCGCCCGACGCATGGTCGCTTGAGCACGCTGGACACCGGCCGGCCGCGGTCGGACCGGTCCCGGGCACGCGCAGTGGCGGCGGCCAACCCGACCGCCGCCACCGGCACGGAACTAGAGCGGACGGACGTTGTCCGCCTGCGGACCCTTCTGCCCCTGGGTCACCTCGAACTCGACCTTCTGGCCCTCGTTCAGTTCGCGGTAGCCGCTGGAGGCGATGGCCGAGTAGTGGACGAAGACGTCCGGGCCTCCGCCGTCCTGCTCGATGAAGCCGAAGCCCTTTTCCGAGTTGAACCACTTGACCGTGCCGGTTGCCATGCATCTCTCCCTGTTCAAGACGGGTGAGCACCCGCGTGTCGACGGATGATCGCCCTGTATCTCCCCGAGGGTAACCGGCGGAACGGTCGTTCGCTGGCTGAAGTGCCGCATGGCGGCAAAAGGAAAAATCGCGAGTCGGACGCGAAAGGCCGCGCGATGCCCGGTCGGCTCGGGCATGCTCGACCGGTGGGCGGACCCAGTACGGCGGCGTTGAGCGTCCTGACGCGCGAGATCGGCGCGCCGGGCGACGGGCTGGACCGGCTGCGGCTGGTGCCCACGCCGTTCGTGCCGGAGGTGTGGCTGCACCTCGCCGAGGACGCCATCGTCTGGTGGGCCCGGATGGAGGCGGCGGCCGGCCGTACCCTCCCGCCGCCGTACTGGCGTCGGCCTGGCCCGGCGGGCAGGGGCTCGCCCGGTACCTGCTCGACCACCCCGAGCTGGCCGCCGGACGTCGGGTGCTCGACCTGGCCGCCGGCTCCGGGCTGGTGGCCATCGCCGCCGCGCTGGCCGGCGCGTCCGAGGTCGTCGCCAACGACGTCGACCCGTGGGCGGTGGCGGCGGTGACGGTCAACGCCCGGGCCAACGGGGTGGCGGTCACGGCCACCGAGGGCGACCTGCTCGACGGCGACGGTACCGGGGTGGACCTGCTGCTCGCCGGCGACGTGCTCTACGACGCGGGGCTGGCCGGGCGGGTGCTGCCGTTCCTGCGTCGGGCCGCCGCCGCCGGGGCGGTGGTGCTGGTCGGCGACCCCGACCGGGGGCACCTGCCGACCGAGGCCCTGGAGGTCGTGGCCAGCTACCCGGTGCCGACCACCGAGCCGTTCGTCGACTCGCCGGTGCGCCGGGTGCAGGTGCTCCGGCCGCGCTGACCCGACGGCCGGCTCAGGGGTGACCCCGAGCCGGGGTTCAGGGCGGGGTGGGGGATCGAACCCGATGTGCCGGCCGCCCGCGGCCCATAGCGTCATGGCCATGCTGGATACGTTGGCCCAGGTCGGGGAGCTGCCCACCACCCTGCTGATGGGGGCGCTGGGGCTGGTCATGCTCGCCGACGCCGTACCGCTGCTCGGGGTGCTGGTCCCCGGCGACGTCGCGGTCCTCGCGGCGGTGGGGGTGGGCCGCCCGGCGACCGGCGCGGCCACCGTCGCCGCGGTCGTGGTGGGCTGCGTCGCCGGCTGGTCGCTGAGCTTCCTCGCCGGCCGGGTGTACGGCGAGCGGCTGCGGCACAGCCGGGTCGGCGGCTGGATCGGCGAGGCCCGCTGGGCCGCGGCCGAGGGGATCCTGCGCTCCGGCGGCGGGCGGATGGTGCTCATCGCGCCCTTCCTGCCGGTGTTCAACGCGCTGCTGCCGCTGGCCGCGGGCGGCTGCGGATGTCGTACCGGAGGTTCGTGGCCTGCGCGACGGCGGGCGCCGCGCTCTGGGCCGGCCTCTACCTGGCGCTGGGCACCGCGTCCCGGTCGCTGGCCGGGCTGCTGCCGGGGAGGGCAGCCCGATGCTGGTCACCATGGCGGTCGGCCTGGCGCTGGCCGGCGTGGTGCTGCTGGGCACCCGACGCCGGTTGCGCGCCCTGACCGGCGCCGGGCAGCCGAGCTGACCGACGCCGGACGCCTCACCAGCCGCGGGCCCGCCACTGCGGCAGCGACGGGCGCTCCGCCCCGAGCGTGCTGTCCCTGCCGTGCCCCGGGTAGAACCAGGTCTCGTCCGGCAGCCGGTCGAAGAGGTTCTGCTCCACGTCGTCGATGAGCTGGCCGAAGCGCTCCGGGTCCTGGTCGGTGTTGCCGACCCCGCCCGGGAAGAGGCTGTCCCCGGTGAACAGGTGCGGGGTGCCGGCCGGGTCGCGGTAGAGCAGGGCGATGGAGCCCGGCGTGTGCCCCCGGACGTGGATCACCTCCAGGGCGCAGTCGCCGACCGGCACGGTGTCGCCGTCGGCGAGTCGCTCCGCCTCGATCGGCAGACCCTCGGCGTCGTCGGCGTGCACCAGGGCGCGGGCGCCGGTCTTCGCGACGACCTCCTCCAGCGCGACCCAGTGGTCCATGTGCCGGTGCGTGGTGACCACCGCGGCCAACCCGCCGTCGCCGACCAGGTCGAGCAGCCGCGGGGCCTCGTTCGCCGCGTCGACGAGCACCTGCTCGCCAGTGCCCTTGCAGCGCAGCAGGTACGCGTTGTTGTCCATCGGGCCCACCGACAGCTTGGTGACGGTGAGCCGGTCCAACTCCCGGACGGCGGGCGGGCCGCCGGCGGTGACGTCTCCGGTGTAGCTCATGACGTGTCTATATCCATTCCGGTGGAGTCGGCAGGGGTCCGTCGGGGGTGACGGTCAGCGCCTCGCCGCGGCTGCGCCCGATCAACCAGGCGGCCAGCTCGGCGACCGGGCCGCTGACCAGCGGCGCGCCCTCACGTTCACCGACGACCAGCTCGTGTCGGCTGCCGTCGAAGCGCACCACCATCGCCGGGACGTCGGTGCGGGCGGCCAGGCCGGCGCCCACCTCGTGCAGCAGGTGGTGGGCGAAGGCCGCCGGCCAGTCGGCCGCCCGGTAATCCACGTCGAGGTCCACGTGGTGCACCTCGATCTCGCGCAGCCGCCCCCAGACCAGCATCGCGGCCTTCCACGGGCCGCGCCGGGTCTGCACCGTGGCCGACCACGCCTCGACGGGCATGGCCGCGACCGCCTCGGCGAACCGCTCGGCGGAGTGGCGCAGGTCGTCCAGGTGCGCCGCCGGGGGCCGGGACGCGCCGGCCTCGATGTCGGCGGCGCGGGCCTCCGGGCTTGCGTACATCGGGATGGGTTCGCCGGTACGGGCGGCGGTCAGCAGGTTGACGAAGCCGTCGGCGTTGCGGGCGAGGTGCGCCAGGACGTGCCCGCGGGTCCAGCCGGGCAGCAGCGAGGGCGCCGCGACGTCCGCGTCGTCGAGAGCGGCCGCGGCGCGCAGGAGCCGGGCTGTGGCGTCGTCCACCTCACCGGTCAGCAGAAGCGGATCAGTGGTCACGCACCGACCCTAGCGGTACCGGGCCGGCCGTCGCCGGGGAAATCGCTTTCGGCGCGTCGCCGCGGCACCTACCGTCGGCATCGAACGCGGCACCCGGACATCGGATGGAGGTGGTGGCCATGCCGGTAGCAGCACGCGTGCACCACCACGACCAGTTCCGACTCCGATGAGGATGCCATGACCATCGATCTCACCGCCCTCGGCTTCGACGCCGACCGGGCGGCGTACGCACGACGGCGCCCCGACCGTCGCCCGGGCCGGGTGGCCCGGGTCGACCGCGGGGTCTGCACCGTGCTCTGCGCGGACGGACCCGTCCGCGCCAGC
>NZ_JAEVHN010000327.1:0-6717 GCF_016803375.1 Micromonospora sp. 4G55 | reverse complement strand
GCCGACGACCTCACCGCCTGGCAGGCCCTGGCGCGGGCGTTGCCGCCGGGCGCGCCGCGCCGGCCACTCGCCCTGGCCCGCATCGGCCAGCTCTGCGCCGAGTACGACCTGGAGCGCGCAACGTCGCTGCAACGTCGCGGAAACTAGCGTCCCGCCATCACCCCTGACGGACGGCGGAGGTACCCATGACGCGCTACGACGCCCCCACCCACTGGCAGTCCCGCTACGACCACTTCATCGGCGGCGAGTACGTCACGCCGCACGGCGGGCAGTACTTCGAGAACCCCACCCCGGTGACCGGTCAGACCTTCTGCGAGGTGGCCCGGGGCACCGCCGAGGACGTCGAGAAGGCCCTCGACGCCGCGCACGGCGCCGCCGACGCCTGGGGACGCACCTCGGTCGCCGAACGGTCGCTGATCCTCAACCGGATCGCCGACCGGATGCAGGAGAACCTGGAGTCCCTCGCCATCGCCGAGACCTGGGAGAACGGCAAGCCGGTACGGGAGACGCTGGCCGCCGACATCCCGCTGGCGATCGACCACTTCCGGTACTTCGCCGGCGCGATCCGGGCCCAGGAGGGCAGCCTCGGCGAGATCGACGACGACACCGTGGCGTACCACTTCCACGAGCCGCTCGGCGTGGTCGGGCAGATCATCCCGTGGAACTTCCCGATCCTGATGGCGGTCTGGAAGCTCGCCCCGGCGCTGGCCGCCGGCAACGCGGTGGTGCTCAAGCCCGCCGAGCAGACCCCGGCGTCGATCCACTACTGGCTCTCGCTGGTGGCCGACCTGCTGCCGCCCGGCGTGGTCAACATCGTCAACGGCTTCGGCGTCGAGGCGGGCAAGCCGCTGGCGTCCTCGCCCCGGGTGGCGAAGGTGGCGTTCACCGGCGAGACCACCACCGGGCGGCTGATCATGCAGTACGCCAGCGAGAACATCAAACCCGTCACCCTGGAGCTGGGCGGCAAGAGCCCGAACATCTTCTTCGACGACGTCAGCGCCGCCCACGACGACTTCCACGACAAGGCGCTCGAAGGCTTCACCATGTTCGCCCTCAACCAGGGCGAGGTGTGCACCTGCCCGTCCCGGGCGCTGATCCAGCAGGGCCACTACTCGGACTTCCTCGCCGCGGCGGTGGAGCGGACCGGCCGGATCGTGCAGGGCCACCCGCTGGACACCGACACGATGGTCGGCGCGCAGGCCTCCAACGACCAGCTGGAGAAGATCCTGTCCTACCTGGACATCGGCCGCCAGGAGGGCGCTCGCGTCCTGACCGGCGGCGCCCGCGCGGATCTGGGCGGGGAACTGTCCGGCGGCTACTACGTCCAGCCGACGATCTTCGAGGGCGACAACTCGATGCGGATCTTCCAGGAGGAGATCTTCGGCCCGGTGGTATCGGTGACCTCCTTCGCCGACCTAGACGACGCCGTGAAGATCGCCAACGACACCCTGTACGGCCTCGGCGCGGGCGTCTGGACCCGGGACATGAACACCGCGTACCGGGCCGGGCGGTCGATCCAGGCCGGGCGGGTCTGGACGAACTGCTACCACGCGTACCCGGCGCACGCCGCGTTCGGCGGATACAAGCAGTCCGGCATCGGGCGGGAGAACCACAAGATGATGCTGGAGCACTACCAGCAGACCAAGAACCTGCTGGTCAGCTACTCCACCAAGAAGCTCGGCTTCTTCTGATGGCCGACACCGTGACCGTGACCCCCGCGGCGGCCGAGGTGCTCCGGTCGCTGCGGGAGCGGCACGGGCCGCTGATGTTCCACCAGTCCGGCGGCTGCTGCGACGGCAGCGCCCCGATGTGCTACCCGGCCGGCGAGTTCCGCACCGGATCGTCGGACGTCCTGCTGGCGTCGCTCGCCGTCGACGGGGTGCCCGAGCCGGTCGAGTTCTGGATGTCGTCGGCCCAGTGGGAGTTGTGGAAGCACACGAGGTTGACGGTCGACGTGGTGCCGGGGCGGGGCAGCGGGTTCTCGCTGGAGGCGCCGGACGGGGTCCGCTTCCTCATCCGTTCCCGGCTCGCCACCTGAGCTCGGCAGCGGTCCCGCCGGATACGGCGGGACCGCTGCTGGTCAGGCGATCTGCCGCAGATCGTTGCCGTAGTCGAAGATGATGCGCAGCCGCGCCCCGAGGGCATTCGCGTAGCGGCTCAACGTGGCCACCTCGTTCACGTCGAGGTCGCCGTTCTCGATCTGGCTGACCCGTCCCGGCGTCACACCCATCAACTCCGCCACCTGACGCTGGGTGAGCCCGAGACGCTTGCGCTCCTCCGCCAGATGGAACGCGCTCACCCACGCTTCGGTGCGGGCACGCTCCTTGTCGTACTCAGCGTCGTCGTCGCCGAGTTGGTCCCGGACGTCGTTCCAGTCGTGGAACTCGGTCATTGCTCCCCCCTCCGCTGCCTCTCGTGGTCGAGCCAAGCCTTGTAGGTGATCTCCGCCAGCGGGATGTTTTCCTCGTACCAGCGGCTCCAGTTGTGCGCCTTGTTCCCCGCCACCAGCAGCACCGCCTGGGACCACGGGTCGAAGGCGAAGAGCACCCGGACGGCCACGTCGCGTCCGGACCGAGGCCGCAACTCCTTCAGGTTGCTGATGCTGGACCCTCGGAGAGTGTCCACGAGTGGACGCCCCAGCCCCGGCCCGACCTCCGCCAACATGTCGACGGCGACGCTTACACGCCGGTACGTGTCGGGATCGGCACGCCGTAGGTCTCGCAGCCACTGCCGCACCTCGCTGGTCACGCGGACGGTCCAGCGCCGGTTGGTCTGCTCCACCATCCCCCGACTATAGCCTGGGCTAAACAACCGCCGCCACGATAGTGCCAGTGTCGGCCGGCCGCGACCTGTGGGCGGGCACCGCGCCCGCCCACAGGTCGAGCGTCGTCAGCCGATGCTGAAGACCGCGTTGTCCATCTCGCCGCGGAACTGGTCGTTGTTGGTCAGCCCGGCGCCCTTGGCGCCGATGTTCACCTTCGCGGTGCTGGTGATGGCCATCGTGGCGCCGGTCGCGGTCTTCACCGTCTCGGTGCCGACGATCAGGCTGAGCACGTCACCGCGCCGCTTGCACTGGACGAACTTCCAGCCCTGGTCGGCGATGGAGGCGTCGGCGGTGAGCAGCAGCGAGGCAGCCCCGTCGGCACCCGTGCCGGCGATCCGGCAGCCCGGCTTGCCGCTGTCGAGCTGGAGCTTCCACTGCGCCGGGTCGGCGAAGACGCCCTTCTGCATCAGGTTCGCCCCGCTGGTCACCTGCCCGGCGGTGACCTTCACCAGGGTGCTGATCGTGAAGTCCTGCGTGCCCGGGTTGAGGTTGGCGGCGTCGGGCACCTGGATCACCGCGCTGCCCGAGGCGGGGAAGGCGATCGCCGGGCTGGTGCCGGTGCCGCTCGGGCGGCTCGCCCGCGAGATGCTGCCCGGGGCGCCCACCGCGATGCAGCCGGAGTCGCCGGGGGTGGCGACGTCGGCGAAGCAGCCGGACGTCCACGGGCCGGGCTCGATTTGCCCGGTCGGCGTGGCGTCGAAGTCCAGCCGCAGCTGCTCGGTGGCGGCGTACGCGGGTGCGGTGTCCACCAGCACGGCGGCGGCGAGGGCGGTGACACCCAGGGCGAATGCGGACATGGCACGACCCATGACGGTCCTCCAGGGACTTAAGCTGCGGACCCCCGTACGGCCGCAGCGTCCCAACATGATCACCATCCGTGCGACCGCTGTCAATGCCCGGGATCGATCCTTGTCGAGGCTGAAGGCATCGACCGACCCTTGGGGACCGAGGTTTCCTACGCTCGTGGCGGGAGCGTCGGTCAACGGCCGTCCAGTAGCGGCTGTCGCGGGTCCCAGGGCGGGCCGCCGGCCGCGTCCCGGCGGCGGCGGGCGATGGCCGACAGGGCCTCCAGGACCACCCGGTTGCCCAGGTACGCGGTGATGTCGGCGTGGTCGTACGGCGGGGCGACCTCGACCACGTCCACCCCGACCACGGGCAGTTCGTAGCAGACCCGGCGGACCGCGTCGAGCAGTTGCCGCGAGGTCAGGCCGCCCGGTTCGGGGGTGCCGGTGCCCGGTGCCATGCCCGGGTCGACCACGTCCACGTCGACGGAGAGGAAGACTCCCTCGCACTCGTCGGTCGCGATCGTGAAGGCCTCCGACAGGCAGGTGTCGAGGCCGCGCGACACCAGCTCGGTCATCTCGTAGGAGCGCATCCGCTGGGCGGCCATCCACGCCAGGGTGGGCGGGTCGGGCCAGTAGCCGCGCAGGCCGATCTGGAGGAACCGGTCGCCGCGTACCGCGCCGGACTCGATGAGCCGGCGCATCGGCTGGCCGTGCCCGTGCAGCGAGCCGAACTCGATGTGTCCGGTGTCGGCGTGCGCGTCGAAGTGCACCAGCGACACCCGGCCGAGCCCGTGCTGCCGGGCGACCCCGGTGGCGTCGGGCAGGGCGATGGAGTGGTCCCCGCCGAGGACGATCGGGATTGCGCCGGCGGCGGCGACGGCGTACACGGCGGCCTCCAGCGACGCCAGCGACCGCTCGATGTCGCCGGAGAACATCTCCACGTCGCCGGCGTCGTAGACCCGCAGGTCGCGCAGCCCGTCGACGCGCATCGCCAGGGACGGGCGGGAGCCGTCGTGCGGCAGGTAGCAGGCCTGCCGGATGGCGGACGGGCCGAAGCGGGTGCCGGGCCGGTGCGAGGTGCCGCCGTCGAAGGGCGCTCCGACGATGACGATGTCGGCGTCCGCGTACGACGCGGGGTCGTCCAGGGTGCAGCGGTCCACGCCGAGGAAGGTGATGTCGGGGCCGTACATCGGGCCGTAGCGGTTCATCGCTCCTGGACCCCCCACGGCGAGCCGTACCCGGTGAGCAGGTCGAGGAAGGGGCGGGGCGGCAGGGCCTCGGGGCCGATCACCCCGGTCCCCGACCAGGCGCCGGTGGCGAGCAGTTCCAGGGCCACCACCGGGTTCACCGCGGTCTGCCAGACGACGGCCTGGTGGCCGTACTCCCGCATGGACCACTCGTTGTCGACCACGTGGTAGAGGTAGACCTCGCGCGGCCGCCCGTCCTTGCCGGTGCCGGTGACCCAGGTGCCGGCGCAGGTCTTGCCGCGCATCCGGTCGCCCAGGGTGGCCGGGTCGGGCAGGCTGGCGGCCACCACGTCCCGGGGCGACACCTCGACGCCCCGGACGGAGACCGGCGCGGTCGAGTCGAGGCCGACCTTGTGCAGGGCCTTCAGCACCTCGATGAACTCGTCGCCCAGGCCGTACTTGAAGGTGACCCGTTTCGCCTTCACCCAGCGCGGGATCAGCAGCACCTCCTCGTGCTCGACGTTGACGCACTCGACCGGGCCGATCCCCGCCGGGAAGTCGAAGATTTCCGGCTCGCTGAACGGCTCGGTGGTGTACCAGCCGCGGTCGGCCTCCCAGATCACCGGCGGGTTCAGGCACTCCTCGATGGTGGTCCAGATGGAGAACGACGGTGCGAAGTCGTAGCCGTCGACGGTGAGGTTCGCGCCGTCGCGGACGCCGATCTCGTCGATCTCGTCGAACAGCTCGTCGGCGGCGTAGCGGGCGAATACGTCCGACAGGCCGGGCTCGATGCCGATGCCGCAGAGCGCCAGCCGGCCGGCCGCCGCCCACCGGTCGGCGACGGCGAACTGGTCGTCGCCGAGCTTCACCCCGGTCTCGGCGTAGGGGCGGGACGGGTGCGGGTGGGACAGCGACATGGCCATGTCGAGGTAGTCGGCCCCGGCGGCGAAGGCGCCGTCGAAGATCGGCATGACGAAGCGCGGGTCGACCGCGTTGAGCACGTGGGTGATCCGGTGCTCCCGGCAGAGCGCGGCGACCGCGTCGGCCGAGGAGGCGTCCACCGTGGCGGCGACGAACCGGTCACCGTGCCCGGCCACGGCACGCTCGGCGCGGCCGAGGTCGTAGTCGGCGACGACCATGGTCTCGAAGAAGGAACGGCGGGCGGCGATGGCGACAGCGGCGGAGCCGACGCCACCGGCGCCGACGAGCAGGATGCGCATCAGGAATCAAACCCCAAACCAAGACGATCGAGAGTACGGAGCCAGACGTTGCGCCGGCCCTCGCGCGCGTCGGCGCGGGCGAGCGACCAGCGGGTGAGGTTGATGCCGGCGGCCCGGACGGGCTCGGCGGGAACGGCAGCGGCGTGCTGCGGACCAGGTCGAGCCGGGTCAGCGGGGTCTCCTCGCCGCTGAGCAGGTCGAGCATCACCCGCGCGCCGAACCGGGTGGCCCCGACGCCGAGCCCGGTGTAGCCGGCCGCGTACGCCAGCCGGCCGTCGTAGGCGGTGCCGAAGAACGGGCAGAACCGGGTGCAGGTGTCGATCACGCCGCCCCAGCGGTGGCTGAAGCGCAAGCCCTCCAGCTGCGGGAACGTGGTGAAGAAGTGTTCGGCGAGGGCGGTGAAGGTGGCTGGCCGCTGCTCCAGCTCCGGTGCCACCCGGTTGCCGTAGTGGTAGACCGCGTCGTAGCCGCCGAAGAGGATCCGCTGGTCGCCGGTGATCCGGTAGTAGTGGAACTGGTTGCCGGTGTCCGCCAGCCCCTGCCGGTTGCGCCAGCCGATGGCGTCCCGCTGCGCCGGGGTCAGCGGCTCGGTCATCAGGGCGTAGTCGTAGACCGGCACGAGCCAGGCGCGCAGCCGGCGCAGCAGCGGTGGGAAGGCGTTGGTGGCGAGCACCACCTGCCGGGCCCGCACCGTCCCCGGC
>NZ_JAEVHN010000326.1:0-6722 GCF_016803375.1 Micromonospora sp. 4G55 | reverse complement strand
GCCGGTGCGGCTCCGACCGACGACGTCCCCGTACCCCTCAGCCGTGCCGGCGCGGTCGACCGCCTGGCCGGACGGCTGCCCCGGGCGTACTGGATCGCCTGGGTGCTGATGTCGGTCACCGGCTCGATCGAGGTCTGCCTGTCGCTCTGGACCGCCGACGTGCTCCGTTCGCACGCCGGAATGACCGCCGCCTCCGCGTCGGCCGCCGTCGCCGCGATCGTCTGCGGCATGTTCCTCGGCCGGCTGGCCGGCGGCCGGATCGCCCTGCGCTGGCCGCCCGCCCCGCTGCTGCTCGGCGCGCTGACCGTCTCGCTGGCCGGCTTCGTCCTGTTCTGGCTGGCACCCGTCGGCTGGCTCGCCGTCACCGGCCTGGTGGTGCTGGGGCTCGGCAACGCGCTGCACTACCCCCTCGCGATCTCGATCGCGGTGGCCGTCGCCGGGCCGGCGCCGACAAGGCGGCCGGCTGGTCCGCGTACTCGATGGGGGTGGGCTTCGGGATCGCGCCGGTGGCGCTCGGCGCGGTGGCCGACGGGGTCGGACCGCACCTGGCCTTCCTGCTGCTGCCCGGCTTCATCGCCGCCGCCCTGCTGCTGACCGTGCGACTCGGCCGCGCCCTGCGCGCCACGCCGACGGACGACGACCGCGCCCCGACCCTGGTCGGCGCCTGACCCTCCTCCGGCAGCCACCCCGCCGGCCCTCGGACCCGGCGCGGTCTGCCGGGGCGCGGTCTCGCGCGGCGCGGTTTGCGGTGTGTCGCGATGTCTAGCCGCGCGGACACCGCGACACGCCGCAAGGTGCGTCAGTGGACCCGGGCGAGGGTCACGCCGTCGGCGATGGGGAGCATGACCGCCTCGACGCGCACGTCGGCCAGCACCTCGTCGTTGAACGCGGCGATCGCCCGGTCGTCGGCGTTCTGCGGGGCGAGCACCCGGCCCCCGCGCAGCGTGTTGTCCACCGCGATGACCGCACCGGGACGCATCCGGGGCACCAGCTCGTCCCAGTAGACCGGGTAGCCCGTCTTGTCCGCGTCAATGAAGGCGAAGTCCAGGTGCCGCTCCTGGGGCAGCTCACGCAGCGTCTCCCCGGCCGGGCCGATGCGCAGCTCGATCCGGTCGGCGACGCCCGCGCGCTCCCAGTACCGCCGGGCGATGCCCGTGTAGTCCTCGGAGATGTCGAAGCAGGTCAGCTGGCCGTCCGCAGGCAGCCCCCGGGCGATCGCCAGCGAGGAGAGCCCGGTGAAGGTGCCCACCTCCACCGCCTGCCGCACGCCCAGCAGCCGGGTGAGGAAGGTCAGGAACGCGGCCTGCTCCGGCGCCACCTGCATCGTCGCCTGATCGGGGAGGGCGGCCAGCGTCTCCTCGGCCAGGTCGCGGATGATCTCGTCCGGCGGCGAGCCGTGGGCGACGAGGTAGGCGTGCAGTTCCGGAGTCAGCGGCAACGGCTTGGTGGTCATGAACGGACGCTAGCCGAGATGTTCGACCTCCTGGCCCCCCGGCGCGACCTTCGTCCACAGGTCCGTGATGCTCAGCTCCAACTCGCCGAGGAGTCGACGCAGCAGCGGCAGGGACAACCCCACCACCGTGCCCGGGTCACCCTCGATGCCGGTGAGGAACGCCCCGCCCAACCCGTCAATGGTGAACGCCCCGGCCACCGCCAGCGGCTCGCCCGTCGCCACGTACGTGGCGATCTCCTCGTCGCTGATGTCCGCGAAGTGCACGACCGTCGACGCGACCGCCTCCGCTCGCGCCTCGTGCGTCACGTCGATCAGGCAGTGCCCGGTGTGCAGCACCCCGCTACGCCCGCGCATCCGTCGCCAGCGGTCCGTGGCGTCGGCGGCGTCCGCCGGCTTGCCCAGGATCTCCCCGTCGAAGGCCAGCACCGAGTCGCAGCCGAGTACCAGCGTGCGCTCGTCCGGGGTAGCGCGCAGCCGATCGAGCACCGCGAGCGCCTTGAGACGGGCAAGCTCCAGGCAGAGATCCTCCGCCCGGTCGGCGACCACCTGGGACTCGTCGACGCCGCTCACCAGCACGTCGGGTTCGATCCCGGCGGCCTGGAGGAGCTTGCGACGGGCGGGACTCTGGCTGGCGAGCACGAGGCGCAGTGGCAGGGAGTTCGGCACGATTCCGACGCTACCGGCTGGGCTGTGGAGACGGGCGGGCGACCGGCCGGACGTCAGGACCCGGAGACGACTTGCCCTGCCCAGACCCGGCCCGGTCGGACCAGTGCCGCGTCATCACGAGAAACGACGAGGAGATGCTGGCCGGTGCGTTGTGTGGTCGGGGTGGGAAAGTCGACGCCGATGACTCGGATCGGCGCGCCGGTCAGCTCGTCCACGAAGCTGAGCCCGCTGACCAGTGTGCCGTCGAGCATGGTCCCGCACGCGACGAGCCCGCGCCGGGCGGTCAGGTCGAACACCTCGTCCACCCGGAAGCGGCGTGCGCCGGTCGTCAACGGCTGATCCGTGGCGGCGGGTCGTCAGCGTCGCGACGTCGCCGCCAGAGCAGGTAGCCGCCTGCCGCCGCCACGATCACGCCCAAGGCGGCGAGTCCGCGTCTGGCTGCTCCGTCGTCTGCATCGCTGGACGGCTCCGAACCGGCCGTCGCGGTCAGGCCGCCGTCGGGCCGCGCGCTTGCCGTCAGCGACTCAAAGCCGAGCGGGGGTACGTCTGCTGAGAGGGCTGCTACCAGGTCGATAACCCCATAGCCGTACTCATCGTCACGGCCCGGCGTCCCCTTGTCGACCGCAGTCGCTGTCAGGCGGTGTACCACCTCTTCAGCCGGCAGATGCGGATACTTGGCTCGGATCAGAGCTGCGGCTCCTGCGACTATGGCCGTGGCGCTGGATGTTCCGCTGCCCTCCGAGTATTTCCCGTCGTAGCTGGTGCTATAGATGGCCACCGCTGGCGCGACGACGTCGATCTCTGATCCAGTTACGGCCACGGCCGCATGTGCGCCAGCCTGGTCGATGCCACCTACCGCAAGGACCCCTCCTCCGACGCCGGATAGCCAACTCCTATGTCTTCGGGGCGATTACCGGCTGCCGCGACCACGACAATGTTTGCTTGTAGCGCCGTTCTTATCGCTCGCTGAAGCCGCACACTTGCGCCAGCTACAGCGGAGATGCTAATTACATCGGCACCGTTCGAGGTCGCCCACTCGACGCCAGCAGCAAGGTTCTCGGTGTCTCCCTCAAGATTGCGGACCCTTGCGCGAATTGGCAAGATCTTCGCCTTAGGTGCGATTCCCAATGCGCCGGTATTCGCGCCTTGCCCATGCGCGGCTACAAGCCCGGCCATCGCAGTACCGTGGCTGTCTCGATCTTGCTGGCCGTCCCCGCGGCCGCCAGGAACTATGTCGGTCCCCGGGAGAAGGTTTCCTCGCAGGTCAGGATGAGGATCGACTCCAGTGTCGGGTATCGCGACAGTAACTCCTTCGCCTCGACTAATTCGATGTGCCTCAGGAACGTTCAAAAAACGCAGATGCCACTGGTCACCTCGGACCCGTTCTGCCCCTGTCGGATTAGGGGCCGCCTGGGCCGGAGCAGTTGGCAGAAGACCCACCGCCGTTGATAGGAGCAGCAGAGGCAAAAGAAGCGAGGTGGCGCGACCCCTCACCGGGCAAAGCCGATGGCCGGGCCTGGGTCGATGGGGCCCTCGTCGTCCGGAGGCCGGACCACCGGGTCCACCCCCTCGTCCGTTTCCCATGGATGATCAGGGTCCCAACGTCGGGACTCACCCTGAACTGTCGGCCGGCCCCACTGCCTTCCGCTTGCCCCGCTTATTCCGTGAACACTGCCGCCCATGCCAGGTGCCCCGCCGATGGGAGGCAATCCGTGTGATCCATTGAGCTGGGCCCGACCTCCACCGGGGCGAGAGCCGGCTGCGCCGGTCGGAGCCGTTCCGGCTCCACCTCCCCCGATAACGCCACCCACCGGATTTACCCGGCGAGGTGAGGCACCTCCACCTGGCTGACCGAGGGTCATGCCTGGAACGCCACCGATCAAGCCGCCCGGCGGCATTGGCCGTGGCGGAACGGAGCGTGCGCCATGCGGGGCTTGGTTCCCTCCGCCGCCCGCCGGACGGTTGACCGGGCCAGCCTGGCCTTGTCTTCCACCCGCATTGGCGGGCCGACTGGAAGGAGCGCCGGTCACTGACGGCAGAGTGGGTGGTATCCCGATGGCAGTTGACGAGTTGATTGGGCCTGTCGGTGCCAGGCCAAGCGGTCCGGGTGCGCTCGGGGTTGAGGCAAGCCCAGTACCTGCCCCGCCGAGCACAGGGCCGACATTAGGTGAGGCTGGCGCGGGAACAGGCCCTGTGACCTTGGGTCGGCTTACTGACGGCGTCCCAACTGAAGCCGCAACCGGCACGGGCACAACCGGAGGAATGATTGGAGCTGGACCGACCCCATAGGCATCAGGGTTTTCATTTTGCCTACCAGGAGCGGGACGCGAAGGAGGCTGGCGAAGCATCACCTGGGCCTGCTGGAGTTCGCTGCTCAGCCCGTACATGATCCCCCGGGCCTTCGTGTTCAGCTGCTCCAACTCCACGTCCGTCACCGGCGGATCGACCACCCGGCTGCCCGCCGCCGCCTTCGGATCCGCCAGCGTCGCCTCGTACGACCGCTTCTGCTGGAGTTTCGTTGAGTACTGCTCGTAGAGCTTCTTCAACTCCGGCCGGGCGCTGTCGATGGCGCGGGTGGCGGCGGCGAGCGCGTCGTGGTTGGCGGCGGCGGCGTCGTGGGTGTGCTGGACGCGGTCGATGAGCTGGTCGAGTTCGCCCAGGTACGCCCGCGCCGCCGCGTTGGTCTCCGGGGGCCACGCCTCGGCCAGGCCGCGCCGGTATTCGTGCAGCCGCCGCAGGTGGTTCAGCGCGAGGTCGCAGACCTTGCGCCAGCCGGCGACCTGCTTCCAGTGCCCCTGGGTCTCGTGGTCCTGGACGCAGGCCCACATGCTGAGCACGTCCATCAGTTGCCAGTCGGTGAGGCCGGACGTCCGGCCGCTGCCCCTGTCGATCACGGCAGCACCACCGGCCCGCCGTTCGGGCCGGTGGGGTCCGGTAGCCGGCCGGCCACCGGACATCGTGGAGTGCGGGTTGGCGAGCGCCGCCTCCACGTCGGCGACCCTGGCCGAGGCGAACGCGTCGGCGCCCCGGTAGTCGGCGGCGATCCGGCCGGCCGCGGAGGCCAGGTGGCCGGTGCTCCGCCCAGGTCGTGCACCATGTTCGCGGTGGCCTGCTGGGTCTCCCAGTGAGCGTGCAGGAACTGCACCAGCTCGACGAAGGCGTCGCACGGGTTGGGTACGGGGGCTCTCATGTCGTCGGCGATGTACGACAGGTGTGGCGCGTAGTTGCGTTCGACCTCGGCCTGGAGCCGGTCGGCGAACTCGCTCATCTGGCGGATGTCGGCCTCGATGCCGCCGTAGTCGCGCAGCCAGGAAGCTGGACGGTCCTCCTCAGGGATCATCGATCCTCCCTACCTGTCACGGCCCCGTTTCCCTGAGTGAGGTTAATGGGTGCGGAGCGATCTCGGCAGTCCTGAGGACATCACGGTGGCTACGCCCCAGCTCAATCCGTTCGGATTGGCGGAAGGTTCAGCGGGGGAGACCGGAGGCGCGCCACGCGCCGGGTCCGGCGGAGGGCGCCGCGACGGTCGGTCGGCGCTGCGCGCCCAGGGGGACGTGGTCACCGGCGCGGGCGCGGCGGCCGGACGGGACCGGACGACGATCGCACCCACCAGCGCGGCCAACTCGTCGGCGGTCGGGACGCCCCGGACGACTCGGAACAGCGGCTCTTCGGCAGACATGGCGTCAGCGTACGCGTCGCGAACTTGACCTTCGCCGCACAGTGGCGTGCCGGCGGTGTGAGCATCGGTGGCGCCGGGTACCGTCTCTGCGATGTCTGACGCGCTTCCCCAACTTGTCGCTGACCGGTACCGGCTCATCTCGCCGCTCGGTCAGGGCGGCATGGGCCGGGTCTGGAAGGCGCGTGACGAGGTGCTGCACCGGGACGTGGCCATCAAGGAGCTCGTCCCGCCACCCAGTCTCACCAACGACGAGCGCCGCGAGATGCGGGAACGCTCCCTGCGTGAGGCCCGGGCGATCGCCCGGCTGAACCACGTCAACGTGGTCCGCATCTTCGACGTGCTGCGCACCGACGGCGACCCGTGGATCGTCATGGAGTACGTCGCGTCGAAGTCGTTGCAGGACACTCTCGCCGAGGACGGGCCGGTGTCGCCGGCACGCGCGGTGGAGATCGGGCTCGGTGTGCTCGGCGCGCTGAAGGCGGCGCACAAGGCCGGCGTGATGCACCGCGACATCAAGCCCGGCAACGTCCTGCTCGGCAACGACGGCCGGGTGGTACTGACCGATTTCGGTCTGGCCACCATCCCCGGCGACCCGAACGTGACCCGCACCGGCATGGTGCTCGGCTCGCCCGCGTACATCGCGCCGGAGCGCGCCAAGGACGGCACGGCCGGTCCGGAGGCGGACCTGTGGTCGCTGGGCGCAACGCTCTACGCCGCCGTGGAGGGCAAGTCCCCGTACGCCCGGCCGTCGGCGATCGCCACCCTGGCGGCGCTGGCCACCGAGCCGCTGCCGCCGCCGAAGAACGCCGGCCCGCTCAAGCCGGTGCTCCAGGGCCTGCTCCGCAAGGACCCGGCCGAGCGGATCACCGCCGAGGTGGCCGAGCGCCTGCTGCGCCGGGCCGGCCGGCCAAGCGCCGCCAAGGG
>NZ_JAEVHN010000325.1:0-6761 GCF_016803375.1 Micromonospora sp. 4G55 | reverse complement strand
TGGGCGCGGTCCACGACGCGGCGACGGTGGTCTCGGCCCAGCCGCCCCGGACGTCCTTCTCCTCGGCACCGGCCTTGCGGCGGCCGAGGCCGGCGAGCAGCGTCCGGCCCTTGCCCTCGTCGGTCGCCCGGCCGGCCATCGCCTTGTTGATCGCGGCGGCCTGGTGCTGCTCCCGGCTGCGCTTGCCGAGGTGGACGGAGAGCCGCACCAGCAGCGCCGCCACCACCAGCAGCACGCAGGCGAGGTAGCTCAGCGTCACCCAGGGCTTCGCCGCGCGTCCGGCGTTGAGGCCGTGCAGCAGCGCGAACGGCCAGGCGACGTACGCCATGGAGTGCAGCGCGCGCCAGAACCACTTCGGACCGACGCCGGCGAAGCGGACCCGGATGATGCCGGTCCAGAGCACGCTCACCATCAGGAACGCGGCGACCGTGCCGAGCCCGACGTAGAGGCCCCGCCCGCCCACGAACGGCACCACGGCGTCGGTCGGCCCGGCCCGGCCGATGGCGACCTTGGTGATGACGTGGAAGACCAGCCCGGCCACGCCGAGCACGCCGGTGGCCCGGTGCGCGGACTGCAGCAGCACCCGGTGCGGGATCTTCAGCACCAGCCGGTCCGTGGCGAGCAGCCCCATCATCACGGTGAGGCTCAGCGCGACCAGGGCGACCACCCCGGCGAAGAACTCGGTGAAGAAGAAGCCGTACGAGTACATCGACCCGCCGGCGCCGCTGAGTTCCACACCGGCCCACATCAGGGCGAGCGCGGATCCGATCAGCAGTGCCATCGCGGGTTTCGACGTGGTCCGGACACCACGGCTGCTGGTGGTGGTCCGGACGGTCGTCACCTTCTGGTTCTGCTTTGCCCGGCCCATCTGCTCCTCGATCGCGACTCACGGCGGCACCACCACCGGCCGACCTGCTCCGTCATCCAGTACGGACGTCCGGGCCGTACGGATCAGTGCGGGTGGCGAATTTCTCGGGCGATCCGTCGAACCGTCCCGGCCCGGGGCGCGTGTAGCGCCCAGCGCAACGACGCATGTCCATCCATTGACAGTTGTTGCAACACGCTTGTAACCTTTCCGAAAATTTCAGCCTGGCTGCAAGAAGCCGTCAGGCGAACCCCTCCCCCGCGTCGCCACCACCCCCGACCCCCAGGGAGTTCCGATGCATCGACGTCGATGCCGCTCGGCGATCCTCGCCCTCGGCGTGCTCGCCAGCCTGCTCGTCCCCACCACCGTGGCGGCTCCCCCGGCCGCCGCGGCGCCCTCCGGCGCCAGGAACGTCATCGTCCAGCTCTTCGAGTGGAACTGGCCGTCGGTGGCCAGCGAGTGCACCAACGTGCTGGGCCCCAAGGGCTACGGCTACGTCCAGGTCTCGCCGCCTCAGGAACACGTCCGCGGCAACCAGTGGTGGCTGGCGTACCAGCCGGTCAGCTACCGGATCGAGTCGCGCAAGGGCACCCGGGCGCAGTTCCAGTCGATGGTGAACACCTGCCACGCCGCCGGCGTGAAGGTCATCGTCGACGCGGTGATCAACCACATGTCCGGCCAGGACACCCCCGGCACCGGCTGGGCCGGCTCGGCGTACAGCCACTACGACTACCCGGGCACCTACCAGACGCAGGACTTCCACCACTGCGGCCGCAACGGCGGCGACGACATCGTTAACTACAACGACCGGTACGAGGTGCAGAACTGCGAGCTGGTCAACCTCGCCGACCTGAAGACCGAGTCCGACTACGTCCGGTCGAAGATCGCGGCGTACCTGAACGACCTGCTCGCCCTCGGGGTGGACGGCTTCCGGCTGGACGCCAGCAAGCACATGCCGGCCGCCGACATCGCCGCCATCAAGGGCAAGCTGTCCCGCTCCGCGTACCTCGTGCAGGAGGTCATCTACGGCGCCGGCGAGCCGATCGGCCCGGGTGAGTACACCGGCAACGGCGACGTGCACGAGTTCCGGTACGGCAAGGACCTGGCCCGGATGTTCAACAACGAGCGGCTGGCGTACCTGCGCAACTTCGGCGAGGCGTGGGGCTACCTGCCCAGCGGCTCGGCCGAGGTGTTCGTCGACAACCACGACACCCAGCGCGACGGCAACGTGCTGACCTACCGCAACGGCGCCGTCTACGCCCTGGCGAACGCGTTCATGCTGGCCTGGCCGTACGGGGCGCCGACCGTGATGTCCAGCTACACCTTCAGCTCCCGCGACCAGGGTCCGCCCTCGGACGCCAACAACAAGACCTTGAACACCACCTGCTACTCCGGCTGGGAGTGCGAGCACCGCTGGCGGGTCGTCGCCAACATGGTCGCCTTCCACAACGCCACCCAGGGCGCCGCGGTCGCCAACTGGTACGACAACGGCTACCAGCACATCGCCTTCAGCCGCGCCGGCAAGGGCTACCTGACCATCAACGACGAGGGCTCGGCGATCACCGGCCGGTCCTACTACGCCGGGCTGCCCGCCGGCCGGTACTGCGACGTTATCCACGGCGACTACGCCAACGGCTCCTGCTCCGGGCCGGTGATCACGGTGGACGCCAACGGCTGGTTCGCGGCGAACATCCCGGCCCACGACGCGGTCGCCATCCACGTCGGCGCCAAGCTGTCCTGACCCGTTCCGACAGGGCTCCCGTCCGGCGCAGTTCCGCCGGGCGGGAGCCCTTCGCGTTTTCTGTCCTTTAGAGTAGTTTTGTGTTCTTTGAGCGATTGACGTCCCGCTTCGGCATCGCCTGGCTGACCGCCGCGTTCGGCGTACCGGCGGTGCTCGCACTCGCGCTGCTGGTCAACTCGGCGCTGCGCCACGACCAGACGTCCGCGCCGCCGGCCCGGGTCGCACCGGCCGTCCCGACCGCCGAGCCGACCGGCGAGCCGACGGTCGAGCCGACCCCCGAGGAGTCGGTGCCCGCCGCGCGCCCGCCCCGGACGGTCTGCCGGTGGTCGACTACGACCCGGCGCCCACCGGCTTTCCCGCCGACCCGCGCCCGCAGGACACCACCCCGCTGACCGAGGGGCTGACGCCGACCCGGCGGATCGCCGCGTACGACGCCCCGGGCGGGCGCCCGCTGGCCCTGCTCGCCCCGACCATCAGCGGCGTGGAGGTGACGATGCCGGTGGTGGAGCACCGCACGGGCTGGACGGCGGTGCTGCTGCCGTCGGCGAACCGGCGGATCGCCTGGCTGCCGGCGGGCGGCTGGAGCACCGTCGCGCTGCGCGACCAGCTCGTGGTGGAGCGCCGGTCGCACCGGCTGACCTGGTACCGGCACGGCCGGGCCGCCCACTCCTGGCCGGTCAGCCTCGGGATGCCGGGCCAGTCCACCCCGCTCGGTCGGACCTTCGTCCTCGGCCGCACCCCACCGCCCCAGGCGGTCTACGGCGGCGTCGACATCTTCGCCCTCGGCGCGATACCCGACGACCCGGAGGCGGTGCCGACCGGCCTGCGCGGCGCGCACATCGGCCTGCACAGCTGGTACAACGACGACACGCTCGGCAAGAACGCCACCAACGGCTGCATCCGGCTGACCCGCAGCGCCCAGCGGCAACTGCTCGCCGAGCTGCCCCCCGGAACACCGCTGGTGGTGGTCGAGCAACTGTCCACCCCGCCGCCCACCGCCTGACCCTCGTCCCGGGACATCGATCCTGGGCCGCACCGGGGCCGCGTCCCGGCCCCGGCGTCACGACCCGCCCATGACAAATGTCAGCCCCCGCCGGTTCCGGTGCCGTCCGGTGGGTATGCCGCCGGGTCCGCGCACACCGGGGAGGTACGCCAATGGGCACCGCGCCGACCGGACGGGTCGACACGATCGTGCTGATCCACGGCCTGTGGATGACTTCACGCAGTTGGGAGCACTGGGCGCGGCGCTACCGCGCCTTCGGCTTCCAGGTGCACACCCCCGCCTGGCCGGGGATGGAGGCGGAGGTCCAGGCGCTGCGCGACGATCCCGCCCCGCTCGCCGGGCTGACCCTGGGGCAGGTCGTCGACCATTACGCGGCGATCGTCCGGGAGCTGCCGAACCCGCCGCTGATCATGGGGCACTCCTTCGGCGGGCTGGTCGCCCAGGTGCTGCTCGACCGAGGGCTCGGCGCGGCCACGGTGGCCATCGCCCCGGCGGCGCCCAGGGGTGTGGTGCGGCTGCCGGTGAGCACCCTGCGGTCGGTGTACCCGGTGCTGCGCAGCCCCGGCAACCGGCACCGGGCCGTGCCGTTCACGCCCGAGCAGTTCCGGTACGCCTTCGGCAACACCCTCACCCGCGAGGAGTCCGACCGGGCCTGGCAGCGGTACGCCGTGCCGGCGGCCGGGCACGTGCTCTTCGAGGGCGCGTTCGCCAACCTCGACGCCCGCTCGGCGGCGACGGTGGACAACGGGCGCGACGACCGGGCGCCGCTGCTGCTGATCGCCGGCGGCGCGGACCACGTGTCGCCGCCGGCCCTGGTCAAGTCGAACGCCAACCTGTACCGCAAGTCCCGGGCGGTCACCGACTACCAGGAGTTCCCCGGGCGGTCGCACTTCACCGTGGGCGAGCCGGGCTGGGAGAAGGTGGCCGACCGCGCGCTGGACTGGGCGGTGGAGATGGCCACCACCCGTTCGCCGGCGATCGTCGGCGAGGCGCCCCGGTGGTGACGCCCGCTCCTGGCATGGGACGGCGTCGGCCGGGTATGACCCGGGCATGAGGGCGAGCTTCCGGCTTGGCCGGATCGCGGGGGTACCCGTCGGGGTCAACTGGAGCGTCCTGGTCATCTTCCTGCTGATCGCCTGGGCGCTGTCGGCCAACCAGTTCCCCCAGGCGTACCCGGGCCGCTCCACGGCCGCGTACGTGCTGGCCGGGCTGGCCGCCGCGGTCGTCTTCTTCTTCGGCCTGCTCGCCCACGAGGTCTCCCACGCGGTCGTCGCCAAGCGCAACGGCCTGCACGTCGAGGGGATCACGCTGTGGCTCTTCGGCGGCGTGGCCGAGCTGCGCGGCGAGGCGAAGAACCCGGGCGCGGAGCTACGCATCGCCGGGGTCGGGCCGCTGGTGAGCCTGCTGCTCGGGCTCTTCTTCGGCGGCATCGCCGTGGTGCTCGCGCTGGCTGGGCAGCGCGGACTGCTGCTCGGCTCGCTGGCCTGGCTGGCCGGCATCAACGTGCTGCTGGCGATCTTCAACGTGCTGCCGGCCGCGCCGCTGGACGGCGGCCGGCTGCTGCGCGCGGCGGTGTGGAAGGCCACCGGCGACCGGACGAAGGCCTCCGTGGTGGCCGCCCGGGCCGGCTGGGTCCTCGGCGCGCTGCTGATCGGCCTCGGGCTGGTGCAGTTCCTGACCGGTTTCGGGGTGGGCGGGCTCTGGCTGGCGCTGATCGGTTGGTTCCTGATCGGCGCGGCCGGGGCGGAGGAACGCCAGGCCCGGATGGGCAGCGCCCTGCACGGGGTACGGGTCGGCGACGTGATGACCCCGCAGCCGCAGACCGCGTCGGCGGAGATGACGGTCGCCGACTTCGTCGACCACTACCTGTTCGCGTACCGGCACTCGACGCTGCCGCTGACCGAGGAGGGCCGGCCGGTCGGCCTGGTCACCCTCGACCGGGTACGCGGCATCCCGGCCGACCGCCGGGGCAGCACCACCCTGGCCGAGGTCTCCTGCCGAGCCGAGGACCTGGTGCTCGCCCGGCCGGAGGAGCAGCTCAACGACCTGCTCCCCCGGCTCAGCGAGTGCGCCGACGGCCGCGCGCTGGTGGTCACCGACCAGCGGCTGGTCGGCATCGTCTCGCCCAGCGACATCAGCCGCGCGGTGCAGCGCGGCAGCCTGCGCGACCAGTTGGCCGGCAGCCGGCACTAGGCCGCGGCCCGCTCCACCGGGATCCACAGCTCGGCGTCCACCCGCGTGCCGTCCGCCGAGAGCCGGTTCCGGGAGATCTCCGGCCCGGGGCGGCTGCGGTAGGCGTTCGACGGGAACCACTGGGTGAACACGTCCCGCCACAGCTCCTGCACCGCGGCCGGGAACTCGCCGGCGGTCTCGAAGACCGCCCACGTCCCCGCCGGCACGGTCGTCGAGTCCAGGTCGGCCGGGGCGTCAGCGCCGGTGACCACCCCGTGCCAGTAGTCCAGCTCGCTGCCCTCGGCCCGGTCGTCGGCCACCTTGTCGCTGACGTTGACGATCCCCGCCGGCTCCTGGTCCGACAGGGCCGCGATCCGGGCGACGGTCTCCTTCGGGATGCCCCGGATGAACTCCACGATCGCCGGGTTCATCCCCTGGTGCACCAGGGGCACCCGGGCCCGCCGGCCCACCAGCCGGAACTCCGGCTTCTCCACCACGCGGTAACGCATGCTGCCACTCCCTTCGACGACGAGGCGGAAGGACAACCGCTGCTGGGAGCTCAGCGCCGCACCGGTCCGCCGGGCCTCGCCGGGCCCGATCCCGTGCAGCGCGCGGAACGCCCGGGTGAACGCCTCGGTCGAGCCGTACCCGTGTCGAACCGCGATGTCGAGCAGCGTCCGCTCGCCGGCCGTCACCTCGGCCGCGGCCACCGTGAGCCGGCGGCGGCGGACGTACTCGGACAGCGGCATGCCGGCCAGCGCGGAGAACATCCGCCGGAAGTGGTACTCCGACGTGAGGGCGATCTGCGCGAGCTCGGCGACCTCAATCCGCTGGTCGAGGTGCCGCTCGATGTGGGCCATGGCCTCGTTCAGCCGCTCCAGCACCTGGTCTCCTTCCCGTGTGCCTCGACGCTAGGCCGACGGGTAGGCGCCCGACCCGACATCCCGTGCCCGCTCCCGGTCGGGCCCGCGCCCCCTGCG
>NZ_JAEVHN010000324.1:0-6771 GCF_016803375.1 Micromonospora sp. 4G55 | reverse complement strand
CGGTCGGTGACCCGGTTCCGGGCCGTCCGGCCGGGGGCGGAGAGCAGCAGCAGCGCCTTGGCCACCGCGCTGGTCAGGTCGTGGTCGGTGCCCTGGATCAGCCCCCGGGCCCCGGCGTTGATCGTCGCCGCGGCGGCCTCGGACTCCTCGGCCCCGAGCAGCAGCACGGCGGCCTGTGGCGCACGGGCGAGCACCCGGCGGACGAAGCCGGCACTGTCGGGTCGGGTGAGGGCGGTGTCGGCGAGCACGACGTCGACGGGGCGCTCGGCCAGCCGCAGCATCACCTCGGGATCGGAGACGGCGGTCCGCACGACCGCGGCCAGGCCGAGCCGGGCGGCGGCCGAGGTCAACTGCTGCGCGGCGAGCGGTGTCCGGACGCAGACGAGAACGGTACGCACGGTGGTCTCCTCTCCGCAGAGAGCAGACCATGGCCGGCTGGGCCGGGGTGGAGGTTCCCCGCAATCCTCCGAACTTTTCCGACATCCAGGGCATATGCCGCGACTTGTCCGAGGTTTTCGATCACAGAAGTGTGAGTCGGGGAAAGGTCGGGTACCGAGACGCCAGGCCGGAACCGGTGCGCCTGCGCGGACCGCCGCCCGGACACCGGATGCGAACGAGACCTCCGCGGTGCCGCGCGGGAGGAGGGGTGCTGATGTCGAACGTACGTAGACTGCCCGGACCCATCGTCGACCTGTGGGACTGGCAGCGGCTCGGTGCCTGTCGGGGCCGCGACAGCGCGCAGTTCTTCCACCCCGACGGCGAGCGCGGCTCATCCCGGCTGCGCCGCGAGTCCGGCGCCAAGGCCGTCTGCCGGGCCTGCCCGGTCCGGGCCGAGTGCGCCGCCCACGCGCTGTCCGTCCGCGAGCCGTACGGCGTCTGGGGCGGCTTCAGCGAGTCCGAGCGGCTGCGGCTGCTCGCGCTGGGCTGGGAGGACCTGGCCGACCGTCGGCAGACCCGGGTCGACATCGCCCGGCTGGAGGCCCGCCTGGGCCGCCCGCACAAGTCCGCCGTGCCGGACCAGCGCAAGGTCGCCTGACCCCGGCCGAGAGACCCCGACCACGCCGCGCTCCGCAAACCGGAGCGCGGCGTCGGCGCGTTCCCGGCCCGCGGCCCTGGCCGGTCGCCAGGCCGGGTCTGACCCCACTCTGATCCCGGTCCGGTCCCAGTCTGGTTCTGGTCCCGGTCCCGGTCTGGTCCCGGCCTGGCCCCGGTCTGGTCCCGGTCCGGGCGGCAGGTGGGTCGGAGACGCTACGGATCTGATGACGTGAACGGATCAGCCCCACCTGCCGCAGGGCGTCGCCCTCCGGGGCGCCGAGCCGCGCCCGGTCCGGCCGCCGGAGCGACTCCGTTTGCGGCGTGTCGCGGTGTCGCAGCCGTCGGGACACCGCGACACACCGCAAACGGCGAACTCGCGTGCGCGGACCGATCACGACCGGCGCACCTGGGGTGGCCGGGGCGGGGTCAGCGGACGGTGACCTTGACCGTGTGCCAGCCGGTGGCGCCGTCCGGCTCGACCGGCTGTTCCCGGCCGGTCTGCGTCTCGCCGGTGGCATCGGTCGCCCGAACCTGGAGGGTGTGCTCGCCCGGGGTGGCGTCCCAGCGCCAGGACCACTGCACCCAGGTGTCCACCGACACCGTCGGGGCGAGCGTCGCCTCCCGCCATGGGCCGCCGTCGACGCGTACCTCGACCCGGCTGATCCCGCGGTGCTGGGCCCAGGCCACCCCGGCCACCATGACCGGGCCGGTGGTGAGCCGGTTGCGCGGGCGGGGCGTGTCGATCCGGGACTGGGTCTTGACCGGTCCCTGCGCCGACCAGCCCCGCGGCACCCAGTACGCGTCGAAGTCGGCGAAGCTGGTCAGCTCCAGCTCGGTCACCCACTTGCACGCCGAGACGTAGCCGTACAGGCCGGGCACCACCATGCGGACCGGGAAGCCGTGTTCGACCGGCAGCGGCTCGCCGTTCATCCCGACCGCCAGCAGGGCGTCCCGCCCGTCCCGCAGCACCGCCGTCGGGGTGCCACAGGTCCAGCCGTCGACCGAGCGCCCCACCACCTGGTCCGCGCCCTCCTCCGGGTCCGCCTCGTCCAGCAACTCCTTGAGGGGTACGCCCAACCACCGGGCGTTGCCGATCAGGTCCCCGCCCACCTCGTTGGAGACGCAGGCCAGGGTCACGTACCGCTCCACCATCGGCCGGGCGAGCAGGTCGGCGAAGCTCAGCTCGATCGGGTTGCGCACCCGCCAGTGGATCCGCAACCGCCAGGTCTCCGGGCCGACCCCGCCGCCGACCACCCGGTGCTGGCCTGGATGGAGGGGACCGCGCTGCGACCGGTCCGGGCCGCGCTGGCCGCCGCCGACTGGGCGGACTTCCGGGCCGAGCTGGGGGTACGCCTCGCCGAGGCGTACCCGGTGCGGCAGGGTCAGGTGTACTTCCCGTTCCGCCGGATCTTCACCGTCGCCCGTACCGTCGCCCGCGCAGAGGAGAACCTGTGACCGACCTGCCCACCTTCATCGCCGGACTGCCCAAGGTGGAGCTGCACGTGCACCACGTCGGCTCCGCCTCGCCCCGCATCGTCGCCGAGCTGGCCGCTCGGCACGAGGGGCGCAGCCCGGTCCCGGCGGACCCGGCCGCGCTCACCGACTACTTCGCGTTCCGCGACTTCGCCCACTTCATCGAGGTGTACCTCAGCGTCGTGGACCTGATCCGCGACCCGGAGGACGTCTGGATCCTCACCCACGAGGTGGCTCGCGAGCTGGCCCGTCAGCAGGTCCGATACGCCGAGCTGACCATCACCCCGTACTCGCACGTGCGCCGGGGCATCCCCGCCCCGGCGTTCTGCGAGGCGATCGAGGACGCCCGCAAGCGGGCCGAGGCCGACTTCGGCATCGCCCTGCGCTGGTGCTTCGACATCCCCGGCGAGGCCGGGCTGCCGGCGGCCGAGGAGACCCTGCGGATCGCCCTGGAGGAGCGCCCGGACGGGCTGATCAGCTTCGGCCTCGGCGGTCCCGAGATCGGGGTGCCCCGGCCGCAGTTCAAGCCGTACTTCGACCAGGCTCGGGCGGCCGGGCTGCGCTCGGTGCCGCACGCGGGGGAGACCACCGGCCCGCAGACGGTCTGGGACGCCCTGCGCGACCTGGGCGCCGAGCGGATCGGGCACGGCATCTCCGCCGCCGAGGACCCGGAGCTGCTGGCGTACCTGGCCGAGCACCGGATCGCGTTGGAGGTCTGCCCGACCTCCAACGTCCGTACCCGGGCCGTGGCGCGGCTGGCGGAGCACCCGCTGCGGCGGCTGGTCGACGCCGGTGTGCTGGTCAGCATCAACTCCGACGACCCGCCGATGTTCGGCACCACCCTCAACGACGAGTACGCGGTGGCCGCCGCGCTGCTCGACGTCGGCCCCGAGGGGGTGGCCGCGCTGGCCCGGGACGGGGTGACCGCCTCGTTCCTCGAACCGGGCGAGAAGGCCCGGATCAGCGCCGAGATCGACGCCTGGTTGGCCGCCGGGACGCGCTGAGCCTGCGGAGCACGTCGCGCGGCCGGACCCAGGTCGGCCGGCCGCGCCGGGGCGCCGGTCTCCGCCGAAGCATCAGGGCTTGGAGGCGGTCAGGTCGAGAGCGGCCGGGGCAGCGAGCGTGACCGGTGTCGCGGCGGTCGCGTCCGGATCGCGGGCGGGGCGACGCCGTCCGCCAGCACCGGGTCCTGCCAGAGCGCGAGCGTGAGGGCGATGCCCGCGCCGACCACGGCGGCCCAGCGCAGCAGCCGGGTCACGGAGGGGCTCATCGGGTCACCTCACGACGGTCGCTGAGAGGTGGGGCGCGCGGCGGGAGCGGGTGTGGGGGGACCGTGCCCCCGCCGCGCGCTCGGGCTCCACCGGCCGGCAGTTGTCAGGGGCGACAAGACCGGTGGAGCTGATGGGTTCTCCCTGATCCTGGCAGCGTCCCGCCGCGTCGGCGCCCGCGTTAATCCGGATCTAAGGAAGACTTGCGCCACCGCACAACCAACGCCCGCCCGCCTCGCCGCCGGGGCGTCCCGGTCGCGGAACGGCGCTGCCGGTCGTGGTGGTCAGTCGTCGGCGGGACGCTGCCGGGGCCACCGGCGCCTGCTGGTCTTCTGCTCCCGGGCCTCCCGGGCCATCCGGCCGACCAGCCCGAAGCGGTTGACCTGCCGGGGCGTCGCCTCCGGATCGGCCAGCAGCATCACCACGCTGGCCCCGCCCAGCCGGGCCCGGTCGATGCTCACCGAACCGTTGGCCTGCAACGCCACCCGCTTGGCGATGTCCAGCCCCAGCCCGGTGGAGCCCTGGTCGCTGGCGCCCCGGCGCAACGCCCGGTCCGGGTTGGCGATGCCGGGGCCGGCGTCGTCGATCCGGATCGCCACGTAGCCGTCCCGGCGCGAGACCGCCACCTCGAACGCCGTCCCCTGCGGCGTGTAGCGGAACACGTTGCCGATCACCGCGTCCAACGCGGCGGCCAGCTCGGCGCGCGGCACCGGCGCGGGGATGCGCAGCTGGGCGCCGCTGACCCGGTGCGGCCGGTTCTGGTCGCCGGCCAGGGCCGCCCAGAACACCATCCGGTCCCGGACCACCTCGCTGACGTCGCACTCCGCCGGCCCGGCCTCGTGGGCCACCGCCTTGCGGGTGGTCTTGATCAGCACGTCGATCTCACCCTCGAGGGTGACGATCGCCTGCCGGATGCGCCGGATCGCGCGCCGCCGGTCCAGCTCGGCCGGGGTGAACGAGCCGACGCTGGTGTCGTCGGAGTCCAGCCCCTCGGCGTCCAGCCGCAGCACCGTCAGCGGCGTCCGCAGCCGGTGCGACAGGTCCGCCACCAGCTCCCGTTCGTCGGTGCGGGAGGCGACCAGCCGGTCGGCCATCCGGTTGAACGCGTACCCGGCCTCGGCCAGCTCCCGCGGGCCGCTCGGCTCGACGCGTACGCCCAGGTCGCCGTCGCCGACGGCCAGGGTCGCCTTGACCAGCCCTCGGGTGGAGTCGACCGCGCGGGCCGCCACCGGTCCACCACGATCACGGCGGCGCCGACCAGGGCCACGGCGACGGCGGCGAGCAGCAGCCAGGTGCCGCCGGAGCCCTCGTCGAGGTCGGCCTCGGGGACGAACACCTCGACCACGGCCACCCGGCCGTCGAGCACCACCGGGTCCAGCCGCAGCACCCCGCCGGAGACGTCGGTGACCACCGACCGCTTCTCCGTGCGGGCCCGTTGCAGGTCCGTCTCGGCGGCGCGGCCGGCCGTCTCGTCCCCCGCCCAGCCCGTGCACCACCGGCCGGGTCGCCGGGTCGTCCCCCGGTGGCCTCCACGGCCGTCGCACGGCCGCTGGTTCGGTGCTGACCGCCAGCGCCCCGGTGACCAGCGCGCTGCGCCGCGCCGCGTCGGCCAGCGCCTCGTCGCGGACGTCGTCGCGCAGGCTCACCCCGAGCGGGATCAGGAACGCCAGCGCGACCAGCGCGCACATGCCGGCCGTGAGGTAGGCCAGCGCCAGCCTCAGTCCGGGGCCACCAGTCGGAAGCCCACCCCCCGCACGGTGCGCAGGTAGCGCGGCTTCGCCGCGGACTCGCCCATCTTTCGGCGTAGCCAGTACAGGTGAACGTCGATGGTCTGGTCCTCGCCGACCGACGGCTGCCGCCATACCTCCTCCAAGAGCTCCCGGCGGGACACTACCCGGCCGGTCGTGCGGCGAGATACGCCAGCAGGTCGAATTCCTTGCGGGTCAGCGCCAGCGGCTCCCCGTCGAGCACCGCGCTGCGCTCGCCCACGTCCACCCGCAGGCCGCCCACCGTGTGCACCGCCGGCTGCACCGTCCGGCTGGCCCGGCCGACCCGGCGCAGCACGGTGGTGATCCGGGCGTCCAGGTGCGCGCCGGTGAACGGCTTGACCATGTAGTCGTCCGCGCCGGCCCGCAGCAGCCGGACCACCGACTGCTCGTCGTCGCGGGCGGTGGCGATGATGATCGGGACGTCGGTGATGCCGCGCAGCATCCGCAGCGCGTCCGAGCCGTCCAGGTCGGGCAGGCCGAGGTCGAGCACGACGAGGTCGGGGGTCTCGGCGGCGACCCGGCGCAGCGCGTCCAGCGCCGTGCCGACGGCGTGTACCGCGTGCCCCCGCTCGCTGAGGGAACGCAGCATCGCGCCGCGTACGACGTGGTCGTCTTCGACCAGGAGCACGGTGGCCACGTCAGCACCGTACTGCCCGTGGCAAGTTGATCGCGTTGCGGAGGGCGCGCGCACCGGGCAAGCTGGCACGACGATGACGTTCACCCTGTTTCCCGACACCCGGCTGGCCCTGGCCCGGGACAGTCTCACCGGTCTCTCCGTCGGCGACGCGCTGGGATCGCAGTTCTTCGTACCGGGCCGGCACCCGGACGACATGGCAGCCGGCCGGCTGCCCCCGCCGCCCTGGCAGTGGACCGACGACACCGAGATGGCCTGCTCGGTCGTCGCCGAACTCGCCGAGCACGGCGGCATCGACCGGGACCGGCTGGCGCTCGCCTTCGCCGAGCGCTGCGAGCCGTACCGGGGATACGGGCCGGGCGCGGTGACGATCCTGCGCCTGATCCGCACCGGCACGCCCTGGCCGGTGGCCGCCGCGTCGGCGTTCGACGGGCAGGGCTCCTGCGGCAACGGCGCGGCGATGCGGGTCGGGCCGTTGGGCGCCTGGTTCGCCGACTCCACCACCCGGGCCGCGGCGCAGGCCCGCGCCTCCGCCGAGGTCACCCACGCCCACCCGGAGGGGATCGCCGGCGCCGTGGCGGTGGCCGTGGCC
>NZ_JAEVHN010000323.1:0-6783 GCF_016803375.1 Micromonospora sp. 4G55 | reverse complement strand
CAGCTCGCCAACCGGGAGGCGGCCCGGGAGCGGCTGACCGCGCTGCTGCGCGAGGCCGTCGCGCCGCCGCCACCGCCCCGACGGCCGACCCGCCCGTCGCGCGGCGCCAAGGAACGCCGGCTGGCGGAGAAGAAGCGCCAGTCGCAACGCAAGCGGGACCGCCGCGTCGACGGCGACTGAGCGGGAAATCCGGTGTGCCGGCGCGGCAGCGGTGCCTAGGCTGCCAGCATGTCCACCGACTCCCTCGTCACGCTGCACGGTCGTTCGCTGCTCGCCTGCGCCCCCGACGGGCCCCGGCTGTGCGGGGGCGGCGACGCGCTGGACGTGATCGGCGAGGCGCTCGGCCAGCGGGCGGAGCTGGTGGTGCTGCCGGTACGGCGGCTCGCCGACGAGTTCTTCACGCTGCGCACCGGGGTGGCCGGTGAGCTGGTGCAGAAGTTCGTCAACTACCGGCTGCCGGTGGTGGTGGTCGGTGACATCTCCGCGCACGTCGCGCGCAGCACCGCCCTGCGGGACTTCGTGACCGAGTCCAACCGCGGTCGCCAGCTCTGGTTCGTCGAGACGATGGCGGAGCTGGAGGAGCGGCTGAGTCCTGCGGCGTGAACCGGCGAGCGCCCGACTGAATGGCGGGAGGGCGTTGAGCCGCGCCCGGCAGTCTGCTGGGAATGGCCGCGGGAGCAACAGGACCATCAGCCCGGCTGGCTCTCCGCCACCCACGGCCTGGAACGCCGAGCTGGCCCAGGCCGGACGGCTGTCACCGCCCGCAAGGTGAGCTGGACGGGACGGGCCCCGCCGGGTGCGGCGGGACCCGTCAGCCCAGCGCGTTCAGCAGCGTCGTCGACACCGGCGGCTCGGGGCGGCCGAACCCTTCGGGAGCACGGATTTACAGACGAAATCTCAGCCGAAACCGACAACCTTGTGTTCGTCGAGCTCGATGCCGTAGCGCCTGTACACCTTCGTGGTGTTCTCGCTCGTCAGCTGCCGCTCCTCAAAGCCGAGAATGGCGGCGATCCGCAGCACCTCCTCCGGCGAGGACGCCTCGATCTCCAGGTATGGCGGGATCATCGGCCACTCGTCAATCTCCAGCTCGGCACCGTCGAGGAGGAAGCTCGTCCGGCGATTCTCCTGGTACGACTTGGGGTGAAAACCGAGAAGCCCGAGAAGCTCGTTCGTCGAATCCAGGCTGTCAACCGCGACCTCGACCTCGTACGTGCCATCGATTCCGTCGTGGGTGATCTCCTTGACGGCCAGCGTCGTTCTCGCTCCCGTGTCACGTAGGCGGATCCACCTGCTCTGATCGCCCGGCGCTATGTCGTAGACATAGCGTCTCTGGAGCGCCGTCGGGCCGACCCACCGGCCGCCCTTGGAGAGGATCAGCTCAGCCACTTCTGCGGGGTCGATGTCGAGTACCTTGGCCTCGTACTCTGCGGGCATGAGGTCTTCCTCTCACGACTGCTGATCTGTTGACAGTTGACGGTACTCGGCATCGCGAAGTGCCAAGACCTCACAGTGCAGGTCGTTGCCCACGAATTCCTCGACGGGCAGGCAGAGGTCCATGCGCTGGATACACACCCCTACCTGGTAGCCCCCAGCCCCGTTTCGGTAGAGACGCACGCCGTAGAACCCCTCTTGGCAGTCGGTGTCGTTGTTGAAGCGGCATCCCGAGCAGGTTACCGGAAGCCGGACACGTCGAATCCGTTTGGCCCATACGGTGCGACCGTCAGGCAGGCTGTAGGACGTCCGACTGCCGGACACTCCCGCGGTCACGTGCTGCTCCGCCGGTTCTGCTCCCAGGTCGTCGAGAATGCGATCGATTGCGTCGATCGACTCCAAACCATGGTCAAGGGAGTTCAGCAGGCGCACGGAGAGCCGGGGTGAGTAGTCCTCCAGCAGGCGCATCACCCTGGGAGCGTGGGTGTAGTCCGGTACGACGATGTTGGCGCTGGCGCGAACGCCGAGGCGGTCGGCCATGGAAACCGAGTCTTTCAGCGCGAGGAGCTTCCGTTCGGCTCGGCGCACGTTGGCAAACCGCGAGTGCTGAACCTCCGCGAGTTCCTCTGCAGTGGTGCCGAAGATGCTGAAGTTGATCCGGTTCAGGCCGGCCTGAACGCAGTCCTCCAGCACGGCTGCTCCCCGTTCACCGTTCGAGGTCACGCAGACCCTTAGACCAGCGTTCGTGCCGGCGCGGACGATCTCCCCGAGGCGGTGATGCAGGGTGGGTTCCCCACCTGTCAAATGCAGTTCGTTCAGTTGCAGTGCATCACGCAGCACCGCCAAGGTGGAAGCTAATTCGGCGTCGGGGATGACCGCGGAGGGTAAGAAGGCGGCTCCGTTCGTGGCTAGGTAGATCGACACGCGCCCGGACGCCCCGCCCGAGAAGTAGCTGCCGTCGGCTCGGACATTGTCAGTAACGACCGGGGTCCCCTCGTTATGGCAGAAGGTGCAAGTCAAGCCGCAACTGTCGATGACCTTCAGGCGGAGAGTTCGGTCGCTGTGCACGACGGTCGGAATGGCTGGTTCCGTTCTTGCCCCCGCCCCTGACAGCCGGCAGCCGGTGGTACGTTCAGTGATCATGCAAAGGTCCCCTCGAATCCCCGGCGCATAGCTGGACGCGCGCCGAATCTGTGCAGGACGTTGTCGCCCTGCACGGGTGTCTCCAGCTGTGCGGGCCTTCCTTCGCGCTGGTTCGCACGCGCCGCATCAGCTGGACAACAGCGTCAGGGATCGGCGAGGATCGTTGGGCCGATGATTGTTTCCCGCTGTTGCCCAATATCGTGATGACCGAAGAAGCTCTCCCGCTCGGCGGGATACTCAGGAGCGCCCGTGAGGCGGCCGGGTGGAGCCTGTCTCGGATGGGGCGGGTCACCGGCTTCAGCAAGCCGTACCTGTCAAAGCTGGAGACCGGCGAGAAAGAGGTCAGGGCCTGGCATATCGAGGCGTACGACAAGGCGCTGGGAGGTGACTCCGTGCGTCGCCGGGCGCTACTCGTGATGGGGGCCGGCATGGTCTCTCGGACGCTGTGGGCCGAGCTCGACACGCCCAGTACGCCACCGTCTCGACTTGTCGCGCCTGATCTGGCCGCTCTAGAGGCGTCGGCCGACATGTTGACAGGTCTTGGCTTGCAGCACGGAGGACGAGCCTCAGCTCCGGCGGCACGCGGCCAACTCAGATATGCGGTCAGCCTGTTGCATCTGGACATGCCGGAGAGGCTGAGGGCTCGTCTGCTGGCGGCCGTCGCTCGTCTCGCTGATCGCGCCGCATGGTCGATGGCCGACAGTGGGCAGGCGAAGCGCGCGGAGAAGATCTACGACTTCGCGCTCACCGTGAGCCCTGACCCTGTCCAGCGCTGGCTCAGCCTCGTGAACCTCGCCAATCTCCGGCTTGAAGAAGACCAACCGTGCCGCGCGCTGGACCTCCTCGAGCAGACCGAGCCCGATCTGCCGGTACTCCGCTTCCTGACGCACTCCGCTCAGGCGCACGCTCACGCACGCATCGGCGACTTCGGGCGAACCCTGCGGCATATCGAGACAGCCGACTCAGCGCACGCTGCCGTCGACCTCGAAGACCTTCCGCCAGCGGTCCGGCCCTACGCCTCCGGCCATCAGGCGCACGCACATTCAGCCGCAGGCCGGGCGCTCCATGTGCTGGCGCAGGCCGGGCGCCCAAGGGCGGCCCCGCTCGCCGCAGAGCGGCTCGAAGCGGCTGTCGATGCCTTCGGGCCGGAGCGCGCACGGGCTATAGCTAGCTGCCGGAGGCGGCTGGCCGCCCTGCCGTGAACTGACCAAGAGCATGCTCGCAGTAGCCGATCAGGCGTTGACGGAGCGCGCCGGCGCGCGCCGCGAAGTCACGCTGACACCGGACATACTCGGCCCGTCCCTCGGGCGTCTCGATGGGCAGGAAATCGAGCCCGATGCTTGTCAGATCGTATGGACTGGCCCGCATGTCAAGCGTCCGAATCTCCTTGGCCAGCTCGAAACAGTCGGCGATGAGCTCGCTGGGAACGAGCGGCGCCAGCTTGTAGGCCCAACGATAAACGTCCATGTTCGCATGTAGGCACGCTGGCTGATCATGCTCGTGTTGCGTCTCGCGGGTCGGCTGGAGCACGTTCAGGGGACGGGCCGCCGGAGTGAAGAAGCGGAAGGCATCGAAATGACTGCACCGGACGGCCAACTCGTCGACAAGAGCGGCTGTCGCTTCCGCGCCGAGCCGCAACGGAAGGACGTTGTGGCGCAGCTCGGCCTGCGTCTGCCGGTAGACCATCGCCCACTCGTGCATCCCGAAGCAACCGAAGTGCGGCGGCCTGGTGGCGGTGGAGACGAGCAGGCGATGGATCCACTCCACAGATTCCCGGCGCCGTTCCAGTACGGCCAGCACGTCCAGCTGGGCTGCGCCGTGCTCGTCGCTGACGTAGAAGGCCCCGAACTCCTCGGGCCTTGCGTCCTGTAGTAGGAATCCTGGGCCGGGTTGCCACCGCCGAAACTGGGCCGGCCGGTAGTTGTAGTAGGTGAGGAGGAACTCCTCAATCGATTGCCGGCCGTGCCTTGCTCGCTTCGCAAGGTGATCACCCAGCAAGCTGTCCCCCCGGGCGACGTGCGCGGCGCGGCGGGCCTGCCAGTCGGCCGCGTCGAGGGCGGCGGTGTCGCCGTACGCCACGTGGGTGACGTCGCCGGGCAGCGGGCGGAACGGGTCGGCCTTGGCGGGCTGGCCGGTGAGCGCGAGCGCCCCCATGGTCCGGCCGTGGAAGCCGCCCCGGGCGGCCACCACGTGACTGCGGCCGGTGAGCCGGGAGAGCTTGAACGCCGCCTCGTTGGCCTCCGCGCCGGAGTTGGCGAAGAACACCCGGCCGGGCCGGCCGGCGAGGGCCAGCAGCAGCTCCGCCAGGGCCACCGGGGGCTCGGCGACGAACAGGTTGGAGACGTGGCCCAGGGTGGCGACCTGCCGGGAGACGGCGGCCACCACGGCCGGGTGGGCGTGGCCGAGGGCGTTGACCGCGATGCCGCCGAGCAGGTCGACGTACTCCCGGCCGGCCTCGTCGACCACGACGGCGCCGGAGCCGGAGACCAGCGCCAGCGGCGGGGTGCCGTAGTTGTCCATCAGGGCCTGGCCCCAGCGTTCGACCAGCGTGCTCATGCGGGAACCGTGCCTTCCCTGTTCGCGACTGCGGGGCTCGCGCTCACGACCATCGTGCCGAATCCTTCCGAGGTGAAGACCTCCAACAGCGTGGAGTGGGCGACCCGGCCGTCGACGACGTGCGCGGCGGGTACGCCCCCGCGCACCGCCCGCAGGCAGGCCTCCATCTTCGGGACCATCCCCGACTCCAGGGACGGCAGCAGCTTCGCCAGCTCGTCGTCGGTGATCTCGCTGACCAGGCTGGCGGTGTCCGGCCAGTCGGCGTACAGGCCGGCCACGTCGGTGAGCACCACCAGCTTGCGGGCGTCGAGGGCGACGGCGAGCGCGGCGGCGGCGGTGTCGGCGTTGAGGTTGTGCAGCACCCCGTCGACGTCCGGCGCGACGGTCGAGATGACCGGGATCCGGCCGGCCGCGATCAGGTCGGTCACCGCCGAGACGTCGACCGACTCCACGTCGCCGACCTGCCCGACGTCCACCGGCTGCCGTCGACGTACGCGGGCCGGCGGACGGCGGTGAACAGCCCGGCATCCTCGCCGGAGAGGCCGACGGCGAACGGGCCGTGCGCGTTGATCAGCCCGACCAGTTCCCGGCCGACCTGCCCGACCAGCACCATCCGGACGACGTCCATCGCCTCGGGGGTGGTGACCCGCAGGCCGCCCCGGAACTCGCTGGCGATGCCGAGCCGCCCGAGCATGGCGGAGATCTGCGGGCCGCCGCCGTGCACGACGACCGGCTTGAGGCCGGCGTAGCGGAGGAAGACCATGTCGGCGGCGAAGGCGCGCTGGAGCGCGGGTTCGACCATGGCGTTGCCGCCGTACTTGACCACGACGGTGGCGCCGGAGAGGCGGGCCAGCCAGGGCAGGGCCTCGATCAGCGTCTCGGCCTTGGCCTGGGCCCGGGTGAGGTCGGCGGTGAGGCTCATGAGGAGTACGCCGAGTTTTCGTGCACGTACGCGTGCGACAGGTCGTTGGTCCAGATCGTCGCGGCCGAGGAGCCGGCGTGCAGGTCGATCCGGATGGTGACGTCCCGGCCGGACAGGTCGACCTTGGCGCGGTCCTCGGCGGCGGCGCCGGAGCGGCACACCCAGATCCCGTTGACCGCGACGTCGACGCCGTCCGGCTCGAAGGCGGCGGCGGTGGTGCCCACGGCGGCGAGGATCCGCCCCCAGTTCGGGTCGTTGCCGAACAGCGCGGTCTTGACCAGGTTGTTCCGGGCCACCGACCGGCCCACCTCGACCGCGTCCGCCTCGGTGGCGCGCCGACGACGTCGATCGCGATCTGCTTGGTCGCGCCCTCGGCGTCGGCGATGAGCTGCTGGGCCAGGTCGTGGCAGGCGGCGGTGACCGCGGCGGTCAGCTCCTCCTGGGTGGGCTCGACGCCGGACGCGCCGCTGGACAGCAGCAGCACCGTGTCGTTGGTCGACATGCAGCCGTCGGAGTCGATCCGGTCGAAGGTGACCGAGGTGGCGGCCCGCAGCGCGGCGTCGAGCGTCTCCGGCCCGGCGACCGCGTCGGTGGTGAGCACGCAGAGCATGGTGGCCATGGCCGGGGCGAGCATCCCGGCGCCTTGGCCATGCCGCCGACGGTCCAGCCGCTGCCCCGGGCGACCGTGGTCTTGGGGCGGGGTGTCGGTGGTCATGATCGCCTCGGCGGCC
>NZ_JAEVHN010000322.1:0-6787 GCF_016803375.1 Micromonospora sp. 4G55 | reverse complement strand
GCTCGGGGTCGACCCCGGCGGCGGCCGCGAGGTCCCGGGCCCGGGGGCCCTTGAGCAGCTTCGCGGCGGCGGCCGGCTCGGTCGGCCCGGTCCCGTACTCGGGGTCGACCCCGGCGGCGGCCGCGAGGTCCCGGGCCCGGGGGCCCTTGAGCAGCTTCGCGGCGGCGGCCGGCTCGGTCGGCCCGGTCCCGTACGACGGGCAGAGTTTCGCCAGCGTGCAGGCTCCGCAGGCCGGCTTGCGGGCGTGGCAGACCCGGCGGCCGTGGAAGATGATCCGGTGCGAGAGCATGGTCCACTCGCGCTTGGGGAAGAGCGCGCCGATCTCGTGCTCGATCTTCACCGGGTCGGTCTGCGCGGTCAGCTTCCAGCGCTGCACGAGCCGCTGGAAGTGGGTGTCGACGGTGATCCCCGGGACGTCGAAGGCGTTGCCGAGGATGACGTTGGCGGTCTTGCGGCCGATCCCGGGCAGCGTCACCAGGTCGGCCAGCCTGCCGGGGACCTTGCCGTCGTACCGCTCGACCAGGGCCTGGCCCAGCTTGATCAGCGAGTCGGTCTTGTTGCGGTAGAAACCGGTTGGCCGGATCAGCTCCTCCAGCTCCGCCCGGTCGGCCCCGGCGTAGTCGGCCGCCGTCGGATAGCGGACGAAGAGCTTCGGGGTGACCTCGTTGACCTTCTTGTCGGTGCACTGCGCGGAGAGGATGGTGGCGACGGCCAGCTCCAACGCGTTGGAGTGGTCGAGTTCACAGTGCGCGTCGGGGTGCGCCTCGGTCAGCGCCCGGCCGATTCGGCGGGCGCGCCGGGTCCGGCCGAGGTCCGTCTCGGTGGAGCTGATGGTCACGCCGGCCAGCCTACGTCGCCGGGACGACCGCCCGCCGGGCCCACGCCCGGCTCAGCCGGCCTGCGGCGCGCTGATCCTGCCCTCGGCGTCGAACCGGGCCCCGGTCTGCGGGAAGTCGGCCCGGCTGAGCTGCTTGACCAACCCGAGGCCCTGGTCGGCGGAGTCCATGGTCGGCTTGCCGACGGAGTTCATCCGGGTGGAGGTGAAGGAGCCGCCGGCGAAGCTGCCGTCCGGCTTGAGCGACACCTTGAGCACCCCGCCCCAGCCGAGCCGCCCGCTCGGGTTGAGCGACCGGCCGCCACCGGCGAAGTTGCCGAGGCTGTAGGCGATCAGCCGGCCCTGGTAGAACTCCATGCCGCGCAGCACGTGCGGGCCGTGCCCGACGATCAGGTCCGCCCCGGCGTCGATCATGGCGTGGGAGAACTTCACCGGGTCGCCCCGGTTCTCGCCGTAGAACAGCTCGGTGCCCGGCTTGACCTTGGTCCGGTCGGCCCCCTCGGCCCCCATGTGCACCTGCACCACGACGAGGTCGGCCATGGTGGCGGCCTTCTTGACCACGGCCGTAGCCGCGTCGATGTCGGTCAGGCTGTTCGACCAGGGGTACGACGAGAAGCCGGCCACCGCAATCTTGACGCCCTTGACCTCGACCACGGTGATCTGGTCCGGCGCGCGGTGTGCTTGAGGCCCTGCTTCTCCAGCGCCTTCTGGGTGTTCGCGTACCCCTGCGGGCCGTAGTCGTAGCCGTGGTTGTTGGCCTGGTTGAGCAGCTCGAAGCCGGCGTCCTTGAGGTGGGCGGCGTAGCTGGACGGGGCGCGGAACTGGAAGCAGGCGGTGGCGTTGGCCCCGCACTTGCCGGTGCCGGTGTCCTCCGTCAGCGGCTCCTCCAGGTTGCCCATCACCAGGTCGGCGTCGAGCGCGTCGGAGATCTCGTCGAAGAAGCCCCGCCCGCCGTTGGCGGGGAGCCGGGAGGGGGCGTTGCCCATGATGATGTCGCCGGTCGCCGAGAGCGAGACGGCCTCGCCGGCCGGCTCCGAGGCGCCGCCGGACGGGACCGGCGCACCGGTGGCGCCCCCGCCTCCGCCGCGCTGCCAGACCGGCGTGGTGTCGTCGTCCGACGTGCCGCAGCCGGCGGTGACCAGCACGGCGAGGACCGCGCCGACGGCGAGCGCGGCACGGCGGCGGGTCCTGGCGGACGCGGGAGCGGACATCGCTGGCGACCCTACCGGGTAGGTAACGGCACGACGATGGCCTTTCGGACCGAAGTTCATCCCGCCCGCCGGTCGGACCAGGGCACGCAGGGCACCGACCCGCCGTCCCGGACGGCGGCGTGCACGGCCCGGGCCAGCGGGGCGCCCCAGGTGGACCGGGGGCCGCCGTAGGGCTCGGCGGGGCCGTCGGCCGGGCAGAGCACGGTGACCGCGTCGGTGGGCGTACCGGTGGCGGGCAGGCCGAGCTCCCAGATCGCCTGGGCCTTCGCCTCGGTCGCGGTGGCGACGGCGTTGACCAGCGCGGCGTCGCCGAGTGCCGCCGGGACGTACACGATGATGTTGACCGTGCCCACCCGCTGGGCCGGCGCCGCCGGGGCCGGCGCGGCGGCCCAGACCGGCATGCCCAGCCCGACCGTCGCCCAGGCCCGCACGCCGGTGTCGGTCCGGGCCACCACCTCGGCGACGTCCACCCCGGTGAGCAGGCCGACCCCGGATCCGGCCAGGCCGAGGCCGCCGGCCAGTGCGGCCAGGTGGGCGGCCGGGTCGTCCCGGCGGTACGACATCGGCACGGTCGCGTTCACCACCCAGTTCCGGACGCCGATCCCGCCGCCGAGCGGGCCGGAGCTGGCCGCCCGCAGGGGCGCCCCGGCGCGCCACACCAGCAGCGGGATGTCCCGGCCGTCCTCGGGACGGCTGGTCAGGATGGGGTCGCTCAGCACGTCCGTCACCCTACGGCCATCGACGGCGACGCCCGGTCACTACCCGGCCACGTTCGCGCGATCGTAGCCCCTGATCAGGGCGGGAAGGTTACGCCCAACGATCAAGATTCCAGGGGTGCACCTCTGATTCGTGCTCACGTGCGCCTAGACTTGTCGGCGCGCGAGGGATAAGCGGACGGCGGACCCGGCCGACGGACGGCGACGCGCAACCGGAGGTGCGCGATGGACGAGGTACTGGCCCGCAGCGGGATCTTCCAGGGTGTCGACCCGGAGGCTGCCGAGGCGCTCGCCAAGGAGATGGAGACGATCGACGTCCGCAAGGGCGAGATCGTGTTCAACGAGGGCGAGCCCGGCGACAGTCTCTACATCCTCCTGTCGGGCAAGATCAAGGTCGGGCGTCGGGCAGCCGACGGCCGGCAGAACCTGATCGCCGTGATGGGCCCGTCGGACATGGTCGGTGAGCTGTCGCTCTTCGACCCCGGTCCGCGTACGGCCACGGCCACCGCGGTCACCGACACCCGGCTGGTGCGGCTGCGCAAGCAGGCGCTGCGGCCCTGGCTGAACAACCGGCCCGAGATCGCCGAGCAGCTGCTGCGGGTGCTGGCCCGCCGGCTCCGCCGGACCAACGACTCGCTGGCCGACCTGATCTTCACCGACGTGCCGGGCCGGGTCGCCAAGAACCTGCTCCAGATGGCCGGCCGCTTCGGCACCCGTGACGGCGGCGTGCTGCGGGTGACCCACGACCTCACCCAGGAGGAGATCGCCCAGCTCGTCGGCGCCTCCCGGGAGACGGTCAACAAGGCGCTGGCCGACTTCGCCTCGCGGGGCTGGCTGCGGCTGGACGGCAAGAGCATCATCATCCTCGACCCGGAGCGCCTGGCCCGCCGCGCGCGGGTCTGACCAGGTCAGGACGAACGTCCCGGCCCGGCCCGCCGTCGTGCGGTCCGGGCCGGCTCTTCGGCGTCACGGCACCGAATCGTCGCGCTGCTCCGTCCGCCACGGGTCCGGCCGCTTGCCGAGCCTGGGCACGGGCCGGCGGTGTCGCCACCGCTCGGCCTGGTTGCGCCAGCGGTGCCAGGTCCACCGCAGGTAGGCGAGGTAGATCGCGGTGGCCAGCAGACCGATCGCGAGGATCAGCCAACCCTCCTTCTCGGAAGGCTTGTCGCCCAGGTAGACGTAGTCTCGATCCTCCGGGTCGTAGACCACGATCAGCCGCTCGCCGGGGGTTGGCAGGTCGTCGGGCGGTCCGGCCACCCTTGCCACGACCCTCTCGCCCTGAGTCGTCGTGAACCCCACCTTCAACAGCGACCCCCGCCGCAACTCGCGGGCCTCGACGACCACAGCAGCGGCCGACTCGCCCCGCTCCCGCAAGTGCCGTGCCTCGAGCAGGCGCCCGACGCCGCACGCGACGAAGGTCAGCGCACCGAGACGGACCACCAGAACGGCGGCGAAGGCCGGGTGCCGCAGCCAGTAACCGGGACGCCATCGGCTCCGTGGTTCGTGCTGCACCGGGTCAACCGGTGCGGTCGACGCCACGGCCGACGGTTGGCTTCGCCGCCTGCGCCGCTCGTTCCGACTGGCCACCCACCGCCTCCCGCCCGCTCCCGACCGGCGATCTCGGGCTCACGGTAGACGCCGGCGCCAAGGTAGGCGGTGCCGGCGATCCAGGCGCAATCTGCCCGGCGCAGAATTCCTGGACCTGCGGCTCGCCGCCGGGGAGGCTGGGGCGATGCTTGAACGTGTCGCCGTTCTCTCCGACATCCACGGCGCGCTGCCGGCGCTGGAGGCCGTCCTGGCCGAACCGGACGTCACCGCGGCGGACCTGATCGTGCTCACCGGCGACATCGCCGCCGGACCGCAGCCGGTCGAGGTGCTGGACCTGCTCGCCTCGCTCGGCGACCGGGCCTGTTGGGTCGGCGGCAACGCCGACCGGGAGCTGGTGGAGGCGCGGGCCGGTCGGCCGTCCCCGATCGAGGTCTCGAACTGGGCCGCCGGGCAGCTCCGCGACGACCACGTCGCCCGACTGGCCGCGCTGCCGCTAACCGTCACCCTGCCCGTCTCCGGCCTCGGCCAGGTGCTCTTCTGCCACGCGACACCTCGGAACGACGAGGAGGTCGTCCTGGTCGACTCCCGGATGCAACGCTGGGCGGAGGTCTTCGCCGGGCTGCCGGCCGAGGTCGGCACGGTGGTCTGCGGCCACACCCACATGCCGTTCACCCGGCTCGTCGACCGCCGCTTGGTGGTCAACCCGGGCAGCGTCGGCATGCCGTACGGCGGCGCCGGCGCCTGGTGGGCGCTGCTCGGCCAGGGCGTGCAGCTGCGCCGGACCGGGTACGACGTGGACGCCGCCTGCGCCCGGGTGACGGCCGGGTCCGGCTTCCCGCAGGCCGCCGAGTGGGCCGACGAGTACCTGCGCTCCCGCCACAGCGACGCCGACGCCCTCGCCGTCTTCGGCCCCCGCGACGGCCGCTGAGCTGCCGCGCCCGACCGCCGGCCCGGCCGGCCACCGTGATCCATCCACGTCATCAAGTTCGTAGCGAGCTGAAGACCTTCCCGGCCATCGACGGGCACCGCGTCGGACCAAGAAAAAGTCAGGCTTGACTGTTTGTTTCGGGAGCGGCACGCTGTCCCCGTGTCCACCGCATCGACGCGTGTCCCTCAGCAGGAGCGCAGCCGCGCCACCCAGGCCCGGCTGCTGGAGGCGACCGTCGACTGCCTGGTGGAGTACGGCTGGTCCGGCACCACCACCACGGTGGTCGCGGCCCGGGCCGGCGTCTCGCGCGGCGCGCAGCTGCACCACTACCCGACCAAGGCGGCCCTGGTGACCGCCGCCGTCGCCCACCTCGCCGACCGACGGGCAGCGGAGCTGCGCACCGAGGCGGAGGCCCTGCCGGCCGGGCCGCAGCGGCTCGACCGGGTGGTCGACCTGCTCGGCGTGGCCTTCACCGGGCCGCTCTTCGTCGCCGCGCTGGAGCTCTGGGTCGCCGCCCGCACCGACGCCGAGCTGCGCCGTGCCCTGGTGCCGCTGGAGGCCCGGGTCGGCCGGGAGATGCACCGGCTGACCGTCGCCCTGCTCGGCGTCGACGAGCGCCGCCCCGGCGTACGGGAGGCCGTGCAGGCCACCCTCGACCTGCTCCGCGGGCTGGGCGTGGCCAACCTGCTCAACGACGACTCGGCCCGCCGTACCGCCCTGCTGCACACCTGGAAACGTCAGCTCGCCGCCCTGCTCACGCCCGACGCCGGCCCACCGGAGCGCGCCACGCCGGCCGGGGCGGGGTCCGAGCGCGACAGGCAGTGACCCGCCCGTCCTGACCGGCACACCCCGCCCGGAGGCATCATGGTCGACCTGACAGCACTGCTCGCGGATCTGGCCGCCGAGTCCGAGCAGCTCGACGCCCTCGTCGCGGCGCTGCCGCCGCAGGCGTGGGCGCGGCCCACCCCGGCTCCCGGATGGACGGTCGGCCACCAGATCGCCCACCTCGCCTGGACCGACGAGATGGCCCGGCTCGCCGCCACCGACGTCGACGCCTTCTACGCCTCGGTCACCTCGGCGCCGGACGTCAGCCGGCTCGTCGACGACGGCGCGGAGCAGTTCCTGGCCCCGCCGGCCGAGCTGCTCGCCCGCTGGCGTGCCGGCCGGGCCGCGCTCATCGACGCCCTCACCGCCGTCCCCGCGGGAGACAAGCTGCCCTGGTACGGCACCCGGATGTCGCCCGCCTCGATGGCCACCGCCCGGATCATGGAGACCTGGGCGCACGGCGAGGACGTGGCCGAGGCGCTGGGCGTCAGCCGCGCCCCGACCGCCCGGCTGCGGCACGTCGCCCACCTCGGCTTCCGTACCCTCGGGCACGGCTTCGCCGCCCACGGCCGAGCGCTGCCCACGGCCCCGGTCCGGGTCGAACTGACCGCACCCGACGGCGACAGCTGGGCCTTCGGGCCGGCGGACGCGGCGGACCGGGTCACCGGCCCGGCGCTCGACTTCTGCCTGCTGGTCACCCAGCGCCGGCACCGCGCCGACCTGG
>NZ_JAEVHN010000321.1:0-6790 GCF_016803375.1 Micromonospora sp. 4G55 | reverse complement strand
GGCGGCGGGCCGCGGCGGGCGCTGCCGTGCTGGTCGCGGTGCTCGCGGTGACCGTGCCGTTCGTGCTGCTCCGGCCGCCGCCGCCGACCCGTCCCGCCGTGCCGGAACCGCAGCCCACGCCGTCCATACACCCGACACCGGGCACCAGTTGGAAGGACTGGCCACTGGCCCTGCCGGGCGGCTGGCGGGTCACCGGCGGCGTCAGTGGCGGCAGTGGCTACCTGCTCGACCGCAGCCGCGACCGCTACGTCCGCACCCAGGGGTACGACGCGGTGTGGCCGGCCCCGACCGGCACCGTCACCGCCGTCGCGGACGAGGACCGACCCGGGCAGATCGGCCTCGTCGACAGCCGGAAGGCGACCGTGCGCTGGTACCGCGCGCCGGGGGCGGACCCGCAGTGGTCGCCGGACGGGCGCCGCCTCGTCCTGACCCGGTTCCGCCAGGGCGCCCACCACATCGGCATCCTCGCCCTGGACGGGACATTCCGGGAGTACGCGGTGGACCGGACCCGGTACTTCTGTACCGACCGCTGCCTCTTCACCTGGGCACGGAACGGGCGGGAGGTGGCGCTGCCGCTGACCGACGCGTTCAAGCCCCGGTCGGAGAGCGAACGGCATCCGCGCTGGGGGGTGCAGTTCTTCTCCGCCGACGACGGCAGACCCACCCGGTTCGTGACGATCCCCGGAGACCCCGCCGGACCGTGGGCGTTCTCGCCCGACGGGCGGTGGGCGGTCGTGCAGGGCCAGCGCGATCCGTTGCTGGTCGACGCGGTGACCGGGGCCGTCGTCCGGACCCTGCCGTCGGCCGAGGTCGCCTGGGTCTCGAACGACCGGCTGCTCTACCGCCGGCCGTCCGGCAGTGGCGACTTCGTGCTCGCCGACACCGAGGGCCGGGAGCTGGAACGGCAGCCGCTGCCCCGGGAACTGGTCGACCGGAACGTCACCGTGGCCCCGCAATAATCAGGCGGGAATGTTGCACGACGTCGATACCGTGCAGGTCGTGGCCACGGGGACCTTCATCTTTCTGATCATCGGTGGGGCGGGCGTCGCCGTACTGGCGCTCTCCCTGCTCGGCGCCGAGTTGCTCCACTTCGGTCACGCCGATGTCGACGGTCCGGTCTCGATCGAGGCGGTCGCCGGTTTCCTCGGCGCGTTCGGCTTCGGCGCCGCGATCGTCAACGAGCTGGTCGGCGGCCGTACCCCGGGGATGATCGCGGCGGCGGCGGCCGGTGGCGCGCTCGCCGCCGTGCCCACCGCGTGGCTCGCGGCCCGGCTGAGCCGGGCGGCGCGGGACATGCGGACCGACCCCACCCCGACCCGGGACGACCTGGTCGGCGCGCTCGGCCTGGTGGTCACCCCGGTGCCCGCCGTCGGTTAGCGGCGAGGTCCGGGTACGCGTCGCCGGCCAGCCGGTGAAGCTCAACGCCCGCGCCGACCACCCGATCCCGGTCGGCGCGCAGATCTTCGTGGTGCAGGCGCTGAGCGAAACCAGCGTCCACGTCGAGACCTACTGACCACTTCCTCTCCTCACCCCCCTTTCCCAGAGACGGAACTGCCCATGCCCCTTGTTATCGCCGTCGGCGGCGCGGTCCTGCTGGCGCTCGTGCTGGTGCTCTTCGTGCTCTCCCGGATCAAGGTCGCCGGCCCCAACGAGGCGTTCATCGTCACCGGCCGCAAGGGCCGGACCACGCAGACCGCCGACGGCGGTCGCTCCACCGACATGTCCGGCCAGAAGGTGGTGCTCGGCGCCTCGGTCTTCGTGCTGCCGGTGGTGCAGAAGCTCCAGTCGCTCGACCTGTCCAGCCGCCGCATCGACGTGGGCATCCGGGGCGCGGTGAGCAAGCAGGGCATCCGCACCGACCTGCACGGTGTGGCCATCGTCAAGGTCGGCGGCACCGAGGACGCCATCCGCGCCGCCGCCCAGCGCTTCCTGCACCAGCAGGACGAGATCGACAACTTCACCCGCGAGGTGCTGGCCGGCGCGCTGCGCTCGATCGTCGGCCGGCTCACCGTCGAGGAGGTCATCCGGGACCGGGCGGCCTTCGCCAGCGCGGTTGCCGAGGAGGCCGAGCACTCGATGACCAACCAGGGGCTGGTGCTGGACACCTTCCAGCTCCAGGACATCCTCGCCGAGGGCTCCTACCTGCAGGACCTGGGCCGGCCGGAGGCGSCCCGGGTGCTCAAGGACGCGGCCATCGCCGAGGCGCGCGCCCGGCAGCAGGCCGAGCAGGAGCGGCTGCTCGCCGAGGAGGCGATCGCCGAGGCGAACCGGAACCTGTCGCTCAAGCAGGCCGGGATCCAGGCCGAGATCGACGCGGCCAAGGCCCGGTCCGCGGCGGCCGGCCCGCTGGCCCAGGCGGAACGGGACCAGGCGATCCTCTCCGAGCAGCAGAAGGTGGCCGAGCGCAACGCCGAGCTGAAGCAGCGCCAGCTCGACACCGAGGTGCGCAAGCCGGCGGACGCGGCGCGCTACAAGGTGGAGCAGGAGGCCGAGGCGGCCCGCAACGCGGCGGTGCTCAACGCCGACGCGCAGCGGCAGGCCGTCATCGCCGCCGCTCAGGCCGCCGCCGAGCAGTCCCGGCTCACCGGTGAGGGCGAGCGGGCCCGCCGGGCCGCGCTCGCCGAGGCGAACGCGATCGAGGGTGCCAAGGAGGGTGAGGCGGAGCAGCGCCGGCGCTCGGCGATCGCCGAGGCGGTCGAGCGGGAGGGCCAGGCGGAGGCCGCGGCCATCCTGGCCAAGGGGCAGGCCGAGGCCGACGCGATGGCCCGCAAGGCGGAGGCGTTCGCCGCGTACGGCGAGGCGGCCGTGCTGGACCTGCTGGTCAAGGTGCTGCCGCAGGTGGTGGAGGCGGCCAGCGCCCCGATCGGGGCGATCGACAAGATGACCGTCATCTCCACCGACGGCGCGTCGTCGCTGACCAAGTCGGTGGCCGGCAACGTGGCGCAGGGCCTCCAGCTCGGCTCCGACCTCACCGGCATCGACCTGCCCGGCCTGCTCGCCCGGCTCGGCTCGGCGTCCACCGGCGGTTCGGGGTCGGCGGGCAACGGCAAGCCCGCAGTCGACGGCAGCGCGGTCGAAACCCGCTGACCGGCTGACGAGGGCGCCGTCCACTCCGACGGCGCCCTCGGCGTCAGCTCTGGTCGATGACGCCCTGCTCGCGGGCCCAGCGCAGCAGCTCCGCCTCGGCCTCGTCCCGCTCCAGCGGGCCGCGCTCCAGGCGCAACTCCTTGAGGTACTGCCAGGCCCGCCCGACCAACGGCCCCGGCGGTACGCCGAGCAGCTCCATGATCGCGTTGCCGTCCAGGTCGGGGCGGACCCGGGCGAGGTCCTCCTCGGCGGCGATCCGGGCGATCCGCTCCTCCAGCGCGTCGTAGTCCGCCGCGAGCTGGGCCGCCTTGCGGCGGTTGCGGGTGGTGCAGTCCGAGCGGGTCAGCTTGTGCAGTCGGGACAGCAGGTCACCGGCGTCGGTGACGTACCGGCGCACCGCCGAGTCGGTCCACTCGCCCCGGCCGTACCCGTAGAACCGCAGGTGCAGGGCGACCAGGGTGACCACCTGCGCGGTGACGTCCTTGGGGTAGCGCAGCGCCTTCATCCGGGCCTTGGTCAGCCGCGCGCCGACCACCTCGTGGTGGTGGAAGCTGACCCGGCCGTCCGGCCCGACCGACTTGGTGGCCGGCTTGCCCACGTCGTGCATGAGCGCGGCCATCCGGAGCACGAAGTCACAGCCGTCGGTCTCGAACGAGACCGCGTTGCTGACCACGGTCAGGGTGTGCTCGTAGACGTCCTTGTGCTGGGCGTGCTCGTCGATCTCCAGCTTGAGCCCGGTCAGCTCGGGCAGGAAGCGCTCGGCCAGCCCGGTGTCGACCAGCAGCCGCAGCCCGGTGATCGGGTCGGCGCCGCAGAGCAGCTTGGTGAACTCGTCCCGGATCCGCTCGGCGGTGATCCGGTCCAGGTCGGCGGCCATCCGGCTCATCGCCTCGTGCACGTCGGGGTGCACGGCGAAGCGCAGCTGCGCGGCGAAGCGAGCCGCCCGCAGCATCCGCAGCGGGTCGTCGCCGAAGGACTCCCGCGGCGTTCCGGGGGTACGGATCACCTTGGCCGCGAGGTCGTCCAGGCCGCCGTGCGGGTCGGTGAACCGGTGGTCGGGGAGGCTGACCGCCATCGCGTTGATGGTGAAGTCCCGCCGCCGCAGGTCCTCGGTGAGGCTGGTCCCGTACTCGACGATCGGGTTGCGGCTGACCTGGTCGTACGCCTCGGCGCGGAAGGTGGTGATCTCCAGCCGGAGCCCGTCGCGCTGAAGCCCGATGGTGCCGAACTCGCGGCCGGTCTCCCAGATCGACTCGGCCCAGCCCTTGATGATCCGCAGCGTCTGGTCCGGGTGGGCGTCGGTGCAGAAGTCCAGGTCCTCGCCGAGCCGGCCGAGCAGGGCGTCGCGGACGGAACCCCCCACCAGGTGCAACTCGTGCCCGGCGCGCGCGAAGCGACGACCGAGCTCGTCGGCGACCGGGGACACGCGGAGCAGTTCGGCGACGGCGTTGCGCTGCGCGGCGGTGAGCTCGCGGCGGTCGGCGGCGTGGGGTGCGGAGGCAGCTTCGGACATGGGATCGCCAGCCTATCGGGCCGGGGCGGGATCTGATCCGCCGGGCGCGGGTATGGGGACGGCGTTGACTAAGGTCTTGGCGTGCGGGCCGGTCGTCCGGCTCCGACGTACCCCCTTGGAGGCAGGAGATGAGCGGCGGGCTCTACCGCAGCGCGAACGCCACGCCGGACGGTGCGATCCCGCCGACCGACGAGGCGACCTTCATCTCCGCCGAGCCGCTGAACCAGCCGGCGGTGGAGGCCACCGCGCCGCCGCCGGAGCAGGTGGGGGAGGCCAGCGCCGCGGCGAACAGCGCGGTGATGGCGGTCGGCAGCCTGATCAGTCGGGGTACCGGCTTCATCCGCAACCTGATGATCGGCGCGGCGCTGGGCAACCTGATCGGCAACGCGTACACCACCGCCCAGTTCCTGCCGAACCAGGTGTACGAGTTCCTGCTCGGCGGCGTGCTCACCAGCGTGCTGATCCCGGTGCTGGTCCGCCGGCGCAAGAGCGACCCGGACCGGGGCGAGGCGTACGCGCAGCGGCTGCTCACCCTGGCGGTGATCGCGCTGGCCGCCGCCGCGCTGCTCGCGGTGCTCACGGCGCCGGTGCTGACCACCCTCTACGCCAGCGGCAAGGACGCGGACTACACCGACCTCGTCACGTACCTGTCGTACCTGATGCTGCCGATGCTGTTCTTCACCGGCGTCAGCGCGCTGATCGCCGCGGTGCTGAACACCCGGGGGCACTTCGCCGCGCCGATGTGGGCGCCGATCCTCAACAACCTGGTGGTCATCAGCACCTTCGGGCTCTACATCCTGGTCTTCGGGGCAAAGGCGCTCAAGCCCGGCGAGCTGGGCGTGGGCCAGATCCTGCTGGTCGGCGGCGGCACCCTGCTCGGCGTGGCGGTGCAGGCCGCCGGGCTGCTGCCGGCGCTGCGCAAGGTCGGCTTCCGGTGGAAGTGGCGGTTCGACTTCCGCGAGCTGGGGCTGCGCGAGCTGGCCCAGCTCGGCGCCTGGATGTTCTGCTACGTCGCGGTCAACCAGCTCGGCCTCTTCGTGGTGGTCAACCTGCTCACCCGGGCGGCGGGCGAGGACAGCGCCGGCATCCTGATCTACAACAACGTCTTCCTGCTGCTGATGATGGCGCACGGCATCATCGCCGTCTCGATCATCACCGCGCTGATGCCCCGGATGAGCGCCGCCGCCGCGGACGGGCGCTTCCGCGACGTGACCGCGGACCTGTCCCGGGGCACCCGGATGGTGACGGCGGTGCTCGCCCCGATCGCGGTCTGCTACGCGGTCCTGGCCGGCCCGATCTCCCGGGTGGTCTTCCAGTACGGCGCCTTCGACGGCGACAACGCCCGCGCCACGTCGACGGTGCTGCTGGTCGCAGCCGTGGGCCTGGTGCCGTTCGCGATCAGCCAGCTCTTCACCTTCGCCTTCTACGCGCTGCCGGACACCCGGACCCCGGCGCTGGTCAACATCCCGGTGGTGGCGCTGCGGGTGCTGCTCCAGGTGGGCCTCTTCATCGCCTTCTCGGCCACCTTCGCGGCGGCCGGGATGATGCTCGGCAACGCGATCTCCTACGTCGCGGCAGCCGTCATCTCCGCGATGCTGCTGCGGCCGCGGGTCGGCCGGATCGGGCTCGGCGGGATCATGCGCACCATGGGCAAGGTGATCGTCGCCGCGCTCGGTGCGGCGCTGGTCGGCCTGCTGGTGGTCAGCCTGCTCCCCGGCGACCCGGCCGACCTGGGCTGGCTCGCGGCGGCGGCCCAGCTGGTGATCGGCGGCGCGGTGATCGGCGCGACCTACCTCGGGCTGGCCATGGTGCTGCGGATCGGCGAGATCACCGAGGTCGTCGGGATGGTCCGCCGCCGGCTCGGCCGCTGAGCCGGTGACCGGTCGGCGGTCGGCCGCCCGGCACGGAGCGTGAACGAGGATCACCAACCTGGGGACGTGGCTGTGGATAACTCCGCGTTTCCCCGGTCAGCTGCCGGATCAGCCTGTGGACAACCAACCGTACGGCTGAGTATGGAGGGCCGTTCGGAGGGAACCTGACAGGACGTCGGCGGACCGCCACACCAGGGCCGGCCCCTGCTGCGATCACTTGCGGTCAACCTCTAGATTGGCTAGTACATGTGCCAGCAACGTGGCTGACAACGGTCGTAACCGGGCGAGGTCGTCCACATCCGGCACGTCGCCGGGCACG
>NZ_JAEVHN010000320.1:0-6821 GCF_016803375.1 Micromonospora sp. 4G55 | reverse complement strand
CCTCCCCGCCCCCTCCCCCGCCCCCGCGATCTTGGACTTTGTGCCCGTGAACTGCCGGATTCGCGCCCTTTGCCGGGGCCGAAAGTGCAAGATCGCGCAGAGCGGGCGGGGATCAGGCGAGGGGTTCCACGCCGGGTGGGAGCTCGTCGCGGCGGTGGCGTCGTGCACGTAGTCGAGCAGTATCCGGCGTAGCTCGCGGCCGGCGTGGGTGGGGACGACGTCGCGGCGGCGGGCCACCGCGATGGTCCGCCGTACGCCCGGCGGGGCGAGCCGGGTGACCCGGACGCCGGCCCGGCGGGCGACCACGATGCCGGGTACCAGGGCGATGCCCAGCCCGGCCTCGACGAAGCTGAGCACGGCGTCCATCTCGCCGCCGTCGACCGAGATGGTCGGCTCGAAGCCGGCCTCCCGGCAGGCCTGGATGGTGGCGTCGCGCAGGTCGTAGCCCTCGCGGAACATCACCAGCGGCTGGTCACGCAGATCGGTGATGCGCAGCTGACCGTTCTCCCGGGCGGCGGGCAGCGGGTCCACCGACGCGACGACCAGGCTCTCCCGCAGGATCGGGTCGGCGCGCAGCCCCGGGTCGGCGCCCTGGGCCGGCATGATGATCAGCGCCAGGTCGAGGTCGCCACGGAGCAGGTCACGGACCAGGTCCTGGGAGCCGCCCTCCTCCACCCGCAGGTCCACGGTGGGGTGGGCGTCGCGGAACCGGCGCAGCACCGGTGGGGCGAGCGAGGTGGCCAGGCTGGGGGTGGCGCCGAGGCGGACCCGGCCCCGGCGCAGGCCGACCAGCTCCTGCACCTCGCGGGTGGCGGTGTCGACGTCGGCGAGGATCCGCTTGGCCAACGGCAGCAGCACCTCGCCGGCCGCGGTAAGGGCGATGTTGCCTCTTACCCGTTCGAAGAGCGGGGCCCCCAGGTCGGTCTCCAGGGCGTGAATTTGCTTACTCAGTGAGGGCTGGGTTATGCCGACGAGGTCGGCGGCTTGGGTGAAATGTCGCACTTCTGCGACGCCACGAAGTACTTGAGCTGATGGAGCTGCATCTACATAGCTTATGGCTATCAAGACTGCGAGGTCGATGCATTGGACGACTGATCAAAGTCCTCCTAGCGTCGGTCAGGTGGTAATCACGAAAACTCGGTCGCCCATCCGCTCGAACGTCGGCCTGAAGGCCGTCATGGCGGTGACGGGCATCCTCCTGGTGCTCTTCCTCGTCGTGCACATGCTGGGGAACCTGAAGATCTTCACCGGCGAGACGTCGTTCGACCACTACGCGCACTGGCTGCGGGACATCGGCACGCCGCTGCTGCCCCACACCTGGTACCTGTGGATTCAGCGCACCGTGCTCACGGTCGCCGTGGTGGCGCACATCGTGGCCGCCACCGTGCTGGCCCGGCGCGCCCGCGCCGCCCGCCCGGTGAAGTACGCCCACCGCAAGAAGATCCAGGGCAGCTACGCCGCCCGCACGATGCGCTGGGGTGGGGTGATCATCCTGCTCTTCGTGATCTACCACATCCTGGACCTGACCACCGGTGACCTGAACCCTCAGGGCGACGCCAGCAACCCGTACGGCAACGTGGTCGCAGACTTCGCGCCGGAGCGCTGGTACGTCACGCTCTTCTACACCCTGGCGATCGTCACCGTCGGTTTCCACCTGCGGCACGGCATCTTCAGCGCGCTGCGCAGCCTGGGCCAGCAGACGCCGCAGGGTGAGCGTCGCAACCGGGCGATCGCGCTGGTCGTCGCCGTCGGCCTCTGCGTCGGCTACCTGGTGGTTCCGTTCGCCGTACTCACCGGATTGGTGTCCTGACCATGGATCTCTTCACCGAGGGCGACCCGATCGCCGACGCCAAGGCTCCCGAGGGCCCGATCGAGACCCGCTGGGACCGCCGCCGCTTCGAGGCCAAGCTGGTCAACCCGGCCAACCGCCGGAAGATGACCGTGATCGTGGTGGGCACCGGCCTGGCCGGCGGCTCCGCCGCGGCGACGCTGGCCGAGCAGGGCTACCGGGTCAAGTCCTACTGCTACCAGGACAGCCCACGCCGGGCCCACTCCATCGCCGCGCAGGGCGGCATCAACGCCGCCAAGAACTACCGCAACGACGGCGACTCGGTGCACCGGCTCTTCTACGACACCGTCAAGGGCGGCGACTTCCGCTCGCGGGAGTCGAACGTGCACCGGCTGGCCGAGGTCTCGGTCAACATCATCGACCAGTGCGTGGCGCAGGGTGTGCCGTTCGCCCGCGAGTACGGCGGCCTGCTCGACACCCGCTCCTTCGGCGGCGCGCAGGTGCAGCGGACCTTCTACGCGCGGGGCCAGACGGGCCAGCAGCTGCTGCTCGGGGCGTACCAGGCGCTGGAGCGGCAGATCGGCCTGGGCAACGTGGAGATGAACACCCGGCACGAGATGCTGGAGCTGGTCCTCGTCGACGGCAAGGCCCGGGGCATCGTCGTCCGGGACCTGGTCACCGGCGAGATCAGCACCGAGATGGCCGACGCGGTCGTGCTCGCCTCCGGCGGCTACGGCAACGTCTTCTACCTCTCCACCAACGCCAAGGGCTGCAACGTCACCGCGACCTGGCGGGCGCACCGCAAGGGCGCGTACTTCGCCAACCCCTGCTACACGCAGATCCACCCGACCTGCATCCCGGTCTCCGGCGACCACCAGTCGAAGCTGACCCTGATGAGCGAGTCGCTGCGCAACGACGGCCGGGTCTGGGTGCCGAAGGCCAAGGGCGACGACCGCGCGCCGCGGGACATCCCCGAGGACGAGCGGGACTACTACCTGGAGCGGATCTACCCCTCCTTCGGCAACCTGGTCCCCCGGGACATCGCCTCCCGCGCCGCGAAGAACGTCTGCGACGAGGGCCGGGGCGTCGGCCCGACCAAGCTCGGCGTCTACCTCGACTTCGCCGACGCCATCAACCGGCTGGGCCGCAAGGCGATCGAGGCCAAGTACGGCAACCTCTTCGAGATGTACGAGCGGATCACCGGCGAGGACCCGTACGAGGTCCCGATGCGGATCTACCCCGCCGTGCACTACACGATGGGCGGCCTCTGGGTCGACTACGACCTCCAGTCGACCATCCCGGGTCTGTTCGTGATCGGTGAGGCGAACTTCTCCGACCACGGCGCGAACCGGCTCGGCGCCTCGGCGCTGATGCAGGGCCTGGCCGACGGCTACTTCGTGCTGCCCAGCACGATCGCCCACTACCTGGCCACGGGCCCGCTGGACAAGGTCGACGCCAGCCACCCCGAGGCGATCGCGGCCCGCCGCGACGTCGAGGACCGGATCACCCGGCTGCTGGCGGTCAACGGCGACCGGACCGTGGACTCGTTCCACCGGGAGCTGGGCCAGATCATGTGGGAGCACTGCGGCATGGAGCGCAGCGAGGCCGGGCTGCGCAAGGCCATCGACGAGATCCGCACGCTGCGGGACGAGTTCTGGCAGCGGGTGCGGGTGCCGGGCGACGGCGAGGGGCTCAACCAGTCGCTGGAGAAGGCCGGCCGGGTGGCCGACTTCTTCGAGCTGGCCGAGCTGATGTGCATCGACGCCCTGCACCGCGAGGAGTCCTGCGGCGGCCACTTCCGGGCCGAGCACCAGACCCCGGACGGCGAGGCGCAGCGCGACGACGACCGGTTCGCCTACGTGGCGGCCTGGGAGTACACCGGCACCGGTGAGCCGGTCGTGCTGCACAAGGAAGACCTGAAGTTCGAATACGTCCACCCCACGCAGCGGAGCTACAAGTGAACCTGACCCTGCGCATCTGGCGCCAGACCGGCCCTGAGGACAAGGGTCGGATGGTGACCTACCAGGTCGACGACGTCTCCCCGGACATGTCGTTCCTGGAGATGCTCGACGTCCTCAACGAGCGGCTCATCCTCCAGGGCGAGGAGCCGGTCGCGTTCGACCACGACTGCCGCGAGGGCATCTGCGGCATGTGCGGTCTGATGATCAACGGCGACGCGCACGGGCCGCAGCGCGGCACCACCGCCTGCCAGCTGCACATGCGGCAGTTCTCCGACGGCGAGACGATCGACATCGAGCCGTGGCGGGCCCGGGCCTTCCCGGTCATCAAGGACCTGGTGGTCAACCGGAGCGCCTTCGACAAGATCATCGCCGCCGGCGGGTACATCACCGCCCCGACCGGCAGCGCCCCCGAGGCGCACTCCACGCCGGTGGCCAAGGCCAACGCGGACGCCGCCTTCGAGTCGGCGGCCTGCATCGGCTGCGGCGCCTGCGTGGCGGCCTGCCCCAACGGCTCCGGCATGCTCTTCACCGCCGCCAAGCTCACCCAGCTCTCGCTGCTGCCGCAGGGCCAGCCGGAGCGCTACACCCGGGTGATCGGCATGGTCGACGCGCACGACGAGGCTGGCTTCGGCGGCTGCACCAACGCCGGTGAGTGCACCGTGGTCTGCCCGAAGGGCATCCCGCTGAACACCATCGGCCGGCTCAACCGCGACTACCTCAAGGCCACCACCAAGGGCGCCGGCACCCCCGGCTCCTGACCGTCAGTCGCGCACCGACCGCCGCATCCCCCCGGGGGTGCGGCGGTCGGCGTTTTCCCGAGGGTACGGCGGGAAAGCAGCGCCGGCGCCGGCCCGGGCGGCACGCCGGATTCGAGCCGCCCACTCGGGGTAGCAGTCCCATGGACGGCACCCAGAGGGGACGACAGGCATGAAGGCACTGACCTGGCACGGGAAGCGTGACGTCCGAGTGGAGGAGGTACCCGACCCGCGGATCGAGGAGCCCACCGACGTGATCGTCCGGATCACCTCCACCGCGATCTGCGGCTCCGACCTGCACCTGTACGAGGTGCTCGGGCCGTACCTGAAGCCCGGCGACATCCTCGGACACGAGCCGATGGGCATCGTCGAGGAGGTCGGCCCGGGCGTGACCCGGCTCAAGCCGGGCGACCGGGTGGTCGTCCCGTTCAACATCTCCTGCGGCGACTAGTGGATGTGCCGGCGGCAGCTCTACGCCCAGTGCGAGACCACCCAGGTCACCTCGGAGGGCAAGGGCGCATCGCTGTTCGGCTACACCTCGCTCTACGGCTCCGTCCCCGGCGGCCAGGCCGAGTACCTGCGGGTCCCGTACGCGCAGTTCGGCCCGGTCAAGATCCCGGCGACCGGCGCGGACGAGCGCTACCTCTACCTCAGCGACATCCTGCCCACGGCCTGGCAGGCGGTGAAGTACGCCGACACCCCGCCCGGCGGCACCCTCGCCGTCTTCGGGCTGGGGCCGGTGGGCCAGTTCTGCGCCCGGATCGGCCGCCACCTGGGCGCCGAGCGGGTGATCGGGCTGGACCTGGTGCCGGAGCGGCTGGAGATGGCCCGCCGGCACGGCATCGAGACCCTCGACGTCACCGAGCTCGAGGACGTGCCGGCCGCCCTGGTCGACCTGGTCGACGGGCGCGGCCCGGACGCGGTGATCGACGCGGTCGGGATGGAGGCGCACGGCGCCACCCCGGGCAAGCTGGCCCAGACCGCCGCCGGGCTGCTGCCGGACCAGCTCGCCCGGACCATGACCGACAAGGTCGGCGTCGACCGGCTGGTGGTGCTCAAGGCCGCGCTCAAGGCGGTGCGCCGGGGCGGCACCGTCTCCATCTCCGGCGTCTACGGCGGCGAGGTGGACCCGCTGCCGCTGATGGAGATGTTCGACCGGGGCATCCAGCTGCGGATGGGGCAGTGCCACGTGCGCCGCTGGACCGACGAGATCATGCCGCTGCTCGCCGGCGACGACGACCCGCTGGGCGTGGCGGACCTGCGTACCCACCGGGTGCCACTGGCGCGGGCGCCGCAGGCGTACGAGATGTTCCAGAAGAAGCAGGACGGCTGCGTCAAGGTCGTGCTCGCACCGTGAGCCGGGTGGTGGTGGTCACCGGGGCGACCAGCGGCATCGGCCGCGCGGCCGCCCGGGAGTTCGCCGGGCGCGGGGACCGGCTGGTCCTCGCCGCCCGCTCCCCCGCCACCCTGGCCGAGGTACGCCGCGAGTGCCGCGACGCCGGTGCCCAGGTACGCGAGGTGCCCACCGACGTGACCGTCCCCGGCGCGCTCGACGCCCTGGCGGAGGTGGCGCTGCGGGAGTTCGGCCGGATCGACGTCTGGGTGCACACCGCGGCGGTGATGGCGTACGGGCGCTTCGAGGAGATTCCGGCGGAGGTCTTCGACCAGGTGGTGCGGACCGACCTGCTCGCCTCCGCCGGGGTGGCCCGGGTCGCGCTCAAGCAGTTCAAGGCCGCCGGCGGCGGCACCCTGATCCTCACCGGCTCGGTGCTCGGGCACATCACCGCGCCCTACATGAGCGGCTACGTCACCAGCAAGTGGGGCCTGCACGGCCTGGTCCGGACGTTGCAGCAGGAGTCGCGGGACCTGTCCGGGGTCCAGGTCTGCCTGGTCACCCCCGGCAGCGTGGACACCCCGGTCTACCAGCAGGCCGCCAACTACCTGGGCCGGGTGGGCCGACCGCCGCTGCCGATCACCAGCCCGCAACGGGTGGCCCGGGCGATCGTGGACTGCGCCGACCGGCCCCGCCGGGAGATCTCGGCGGACCGGGTCAACCTGATCATGCGGGTCGGCTTCACCGTGCTGCCGGCGTCTACGACGCGCTGGTCGGGCCACTCATGCGCTGGGGCGGGCTGACCGACCGGCAGGTGTCGCCGCACGAGGGCGCGGTCTTCGCCCCCCAACCCGGCCGGCGAGGCCGTCCGCGGCGGCTGGCCTGCCCGACCTTCCCCGCCTGGCCCGCACGGTGACCCGACACCCCGCCTGGCCCGCACGGTGACCGACCACCCGCCTGGCCCGCGCCGGTACCGACCACCC
>NZ_JAEVHN010000319.1:0-6850 GCF_016803375.1 Micromonospora sp. 4G55 | reverse complement strand
CCCCGCCGGTGACCAGCCGCAGCTGCGGCCGGGGCACCTCGCCGAAGCCGGCGTAGTGGACGGCCCGCAGCAGGGTGCCGGCCCGGACCTGCTCGGCCACCTCGGCGTCGGCGAGCGCCGCGTTGAGGGTGGCCTCCACCTCACCCAGCGGCAGCTTCCCGGCCGACGGGGCGTCCGGGTTGCGGGCCGCGATCCGGCGCACCTCGGCGACCAGCGCGGCGACGACCGCGCGCCGCTGGGCGGAGAGCTCGCGCAGCTTCGGCCCCTTCAGGTCCCGCTGGGCGGTGCGCAGCGCGTCGGCGAGCTGGCCCAGGTCGGCGACCAGCTCGGGGCGTTCGAGGGCGAGCAGGTTGACCAGCCAGGCCGCCACGGTCGGGCGCTTGAGCCGGGCGATCTGGCGGGCGCCGGCGGCGTCACCGGCCCGCCGGGCCTCGGCGACGGCGGCGTCCCGGGCGGCGACGAACCGGTCCGGGGGCGTGCGGTAGAGCCGCTGGACCAGGTCGGAGGGGAGCGCGGGCACGGCTTCAGGCGTCGATCCGGCTGCCCGGTTCCAGCCGCTGGTAGTCCGTCCCGGACAGGGCCGTGTACTGCCGGTCGAGCACGGCGAGCCCGTTGTCGTTGAGGTAACCGTCGTGCAGGGCGTACGCGCGGCGCGGCGCGACCGCCCGGATGAAGTCGAGCACCTCGGAGAACTTCGACCAGGGCGCGTGGATCGGCGCGAAGAGGGTGTCCACCTGGACGTCGTCCGGCACGAACAGCGCGTCTCCCGGGTGGTAGACGACGTCGTTGAACAGGTATCCGATGTTTTCCACGACCGGGATGTCGGGGTGGATGACGGCGTGCCGGCCACCGTGGGCGCGGACCGGCACGCCGGCGGCGGTGAAGGACTCCCCGGGGGTGACCACGGTCAGCACCTCAGCGGCGTCACCCAGGACGCCGGCGAGCGAAGCCGGGCCGTGGACGGTGAACGGGCGGCGGTCCAGCGCCCGGGTCAGCGCCTCCACGTTCACGTGGTCCGGGTGCTCGTGGGTGATCAGCACCGCGTCCACCCCGTCCAACGCCGCCGACTCGCTGACCACGCCGGGGTCGACGACGAGCACCCCGCCGTCGTGCTGCAGCCGGAGGCAGGAGTGGGAGTACTTGGTGAGCTGCATACGTGACTCCTCGATTATCGAATCGTGACGTCCTCAGCGCAGTCTGCCGGAACCGGCGCGGTGTCGCGTCGCGTCCGAGCTATCGCCCCGGGACCGGGGTAGTCAGAGGACGGAGCGGGGATGGACAGACAGACGACACGACGCCGGGGCAGGTCCCTGGCGGCGCTGGGGCTGGCGGCGTTGCTGCTGGCCGGTTGCGGAGCGGCGGACCGCTCGACCTCGGCCGGTGACTCGGCGGCCGAGGCCCCGGCCGGCGGGGCGCCGGTGGGTGGGGCTGCCGAGCGGGGGCAAGGCCGCGCGGGCGCGCCGGACCTGCGGGTGGACCAGCGGTCGATCATCTACACCGGAACCATGCGGGTGCAGGTGGACGACGTGGAGGGCGCCGCCCGCCGGGCGTCGCCGCGGTGGTCGCGGCCGGCGGGTTCGTCGGTGGGGACAACCGGCGCAGCGTGGCCGCCGACGCCGAGGCGGAGCTGGAGCTGCGGGTGCCGGCGGCGAAGTTCACCGCCCTCATCGACGAGCTGGCGACGTACGGCAAGCAGCAGCGCCGGGAGGTGAAGACGCAGGACGTCACCGAGGAGACGGTCGACCTGGACGCCCGGATCGCGACCCAGCGGGCCCGGGTGGACAGTGCCCGCAAGCTGCTGTCCCGGGCCACCTCGATCCCGGAGCTGGTGTCGCTGGAGGACGAGGTGTCCCGGCGGGAGGCCGACCTCGCCTCGCTGGAGGCGAAGAAGCGTCGGCTGGCCGACCTGACCGCGCTCTCCACGATCACGGTGACGTTCGTCGGGAAGGACGCCTCGACGGCCGAGGAGGAGACCGAGACGGGCTTCATGGTGGGGCTGCGCGGTGGCTGGAAGGTCTTCGTGGCCTCGATGACCATCCTGCTGACCGTGCTCGGGGCGGTGCTGCCCTGGCTGCTGGCGTTCGGCGTACCCCTGGTGGTGTTCCTGGCGGTGCTGCGCCGGCGGCGTCGGGGGCGGCCCGCGCCACCGGCACCGCCCACCACGCCGGTCGGCGCGCCGCGACCGCCGATGCCTACCGCGCCGCCGCCAGTGCCCGCAGCGCGGTCTGGACCATGAGGCGCACCCCGGCGGGGATGGCCCGCTCGTCGACGTCGAACGACGCCCGGTGCAGGTCCACGTTGGGCCCGGACCGGCCGACGCCGAGGCGGGCCAACGCGCCGGGGACGTACTCCAGGTACCAGGAGAAGTCCTCGCCGCCCATGCTCTGCGGCGTCTCGGCGATCCCCTCGGGGCCGAGCGCCGCGGCGGTGGCAGCGGTGAGGACCCCGATGGCGCGGGCGTCGTTGCTCACCGGCGGACGGCCGCGCAGGTATTCCAGGTCGACGGTGGCGCCGGTGGGCGCGATGACGTCCCGGACCACCTGAGCGACGATCTTGGGAGCCAGCTCCCAGGTGTCGCGATCCATCACTCGCAGGGTGCCCGAGGCGCACGCCTCGGACGGGATGACGTTGTACCGGGTGCCGGCCGAGGCGTGGCCGAACACCAGCAGCAGCCCGCTGTTGGCCGGCACCCGCCGACTGACCAGCGCCGGCACCTCGGTGACCAGCCGGCCGAGCGCGTCGACCAGGTCGACCGTCAGGTGCGGCCGGGCGGTGTGCCCGCCCGGGCCGGTGAGCCGGACGGTGACGTTGTCGGCGGCGGCGGTGATCGGACCGACCCGCAGGCCGACCTTGCCCACCGGCAGGTTGGGGTCGCAGTGCACGGCGAAGATCTGGACCACGTCCTCCAGGCCGCCGGCCTCGATGACCTCCAGCGAGCCGCAGGGCAGGATCTCCTCGGCCGGCTGGAAGATCAGCCGCACCCGGCCGTCGAGCTGGCCGCGTCGGCGAGCTGGGCCAGCAGCATGCCGACGCCGAGCATCACCGTGGTGTGCACGTCGTGGCCGCAGGCGTGGCAGACGCCCTCCACCGTGGACCTGTACGACACGTCCTTGACGTCGGTCAGCGGCAGCGCGTCGATGTCGGCGCGCAGCGCGATGACCGGCCCGTCCGGGCGGCCGTCGATGTCGCAGATGACCCCGTTGCCCTTGGGCAGCAGCCGCGGGTGCAGGCCGGCCAGGGAGAGCTCCCGCGCGATCAGCGCCGCCGTCTCGAACTCCTCGCCGGAGAGTTCCGGGTGGGAGTGGATGTGGCGACGGGTGGCGATGAGGCCGGGTACCCGCAGGGCGAGCAGATGGTCGAGCTCGTAGGGCAGGGGCTGGGACCCGGATGGCGCCTCCGGCCAGGACGACGCCAGCTGGCTGCCGTTCGGCAGCGTCAACGCACTCGTCACGTCGAATTCTCGATCACTAGGAATGGACGGATCATCGGGGAGGACAGCAGACAGCCTAGACCTCCGACGGTGACGCTGGGCAACCTCGTTACGGTAGTGATCGGACCGCACAGCGTCACGTAAGCCCTGGTGAGAGGGCTCGAATATCTGCGGGACAGCAGGTAGATCGCGTTCGAACGCCGTCATCTGCCCCACACCTCCTACAACGCGTAACCGATTCGGCGGTCGCGAAATCGGCGTCGATCCGGGGCCGTCGTTCCGAATTGTCGCATTAGTCGCCGCAATTAACTGCCGCTCGGACAATTAACCGACGACAGCCGGCGACCAGGCGACTCCCGACGGTGACACGGTCGTCCCGCGCGCGGCCGGACACGCTGTCCGTCCCGTTCACCCGTCCGGGTTACCCAGGAACCCACGCGGCACACGCCCCGCCCGGAAGGCCACGCTGCCCGGGCGCCCACTCCGAGCCTCGACCGCTGGAGTGCCGCACCGGGTACCTGCACCGACGGTAGCTCTGGCGGGGCACCCCTGACGACCCCTGTAGACCCCGACCGCAGACGACGGCGGCCTCCACCGGCACCCGGGGGCACCGGCGGAGGCCGCCGTTCACGCGCTGGTCAGAAGCGGTCGCTGGGCCGGTACGTCCCCCAGACCTGGCGCAGCGTCCCGCAGACCTCGCCGACCGTGGCCCGGGCCCGCAGCGCCTCCTTCATCGGGTAGAGCACGTTCTCGGTGCCCTCGGCCGCCGCGCGCAGCTCCGCCAGGGCCCGCTCGACCGCGCCGTTGTCCCGCTCGGCGCGCAGCCGGGCCAGCCGAGACGCCTGGGCGGCCTCGATCGTCGGGTCCACCCGCAGCGGCTCGTACGGCTCCTCCTCGTCGACGGTGAACCGGTTGAGGCCGACCACCACCCGCTCGCCCGAGTCGATCTCCTGGGCGATCCGGTACGCGGACTGCTCGATCTCGCGCTTCTGGAAACCCGCCTCGATGGCGTCCACCGCCGAACCGTGGTCGGCCACCCGGTCCATCAGCTCCACCGCCGCCGCCTCGATCTCGGCGGTCATCGCCTCCACCACGTACGACCCGGCGAACGGGTCCACGGTGGCGGTCAGGTCCGTCTCGTACGCCAGCACCTGCTGGGTCCGCAGCGCCAGCCGGGCCGCCTTCTCGGTGGGCAGCGCGATCGCCTCGTCGAAGCTGTTGGTGTGCAGCGACTGGGTGCCGCCGAGCACCGCGCCCAGCCCCTGCACCGCGACCCGGACCAGGTTGACCTCGGGCTGCTGGGCGGTGAGCTGCACGCCGGCGGTCTGGGTGTGGAAGCGCAGCATCATCGACTTCGGGTCCTTGGCGCCGAAGTCGTCGCGCATCAGCCGGGCCCAGATCCGCCGGGCGGCGCGGAACTTCGCCACCTCCTCGAGCAGCGTCGTGCGGGCGACGAAGAAGAACGACAGCCGGGGCGCGAAGTCGTCCACGGCCAGCCCGGCCTCCAGCGCGGCACGGACGTACTCGACGCCGTTGGCCAGGGTGAACGCGATCTCCTGCGCGGGCGTCGCGCCGGCCTCGGCCATGTGGTAGCCGGAGATGGAGATGGTGTTCCACTTCGGCACCTCCTTGCGGCAGTAGGCGAACGTGTCGGCCACCAGCCGCAGCGAGGGCTTCGGCGGGAAGATGTACGTCCCCCGGGCGATGTACTCCTTGAGGATGTCGTTCTGGATGGTGCCGTTGAGCGCGGAGCCGGCGACCCCGGTCTCCTCGGCGACGAGCTGGTAGAGCAGCAGCAGCACCGAGCCCGGCGCGTTGATGGTCATCGAGGTGGAGACCTTGTCCAGCGGGATGCCGTCGAAGAGCATCCGCATGTCGTCGATCGAGTCGATGGCCACCCCGACCTTGCCGACCTCGCCGTGGGCGATCGGGTCGTCGGAGTCGTAGCCCATCTGGGTGGGCAGGTCGAAGGCGACCGACAGCCCCATCGTGCCGGCCCGCAGCAGCTGGTGGTAGCGGGCGTTGGACTCGGTGGCGGTGCCGAACCCGGCGTACTGCCGCATGGTCCACGGGCGGGACGTGTACATGGTGGGGTAGACCCCACGGGTGTACGGATACTCCCCCGGGCCGCCCAGCCGGGTCTCCAGCTCCTCGGGGAGGTCGGCCGCCGTGTAGACGCCCTTGATGGGGAAACCGGACTCGCTGGACCGCCGTTCGCTCATCACCGGATGGTAGGACGCGCGAGCGTGTCGATGGGTGAGGGATAGCGCACACCCCGGTCGACGGCAGGTGAGCGCGCGGGCACGTACGGTCCGGTAAGCAAAGGTGCGCCGCGTCGGGTTTCGCATCGGGCGTCGGAACCAGCAAGATAGGGGGGTTCTGTCCCAGCCCCCTCGATATCCCCCGGTGGCTTTTCTGTGACTCAGATCCCGACGTGGAGCGGCGGACCGGTCAGTCCTCCCAACGGACGCGCGGCACCCGGCACGATCATCGGTGGCCGCTACTCGCTGCGGTCCGCGGTGGGCAACGGCGGCATGGGCACGGTCTGGCGTGCCACCGACACGCTGCTGCGGCGCGACGTGGCGGTCAAGGAGGTCGTCCTGCCCCCGGGGCTGGCCCCGAGCGACCGTGACTCGATGTACGAGCGCACCCTGCGCGAGGCCCGCGCCGCCGCGGCCATCCAGCACCCGGCCGTGGTCCAGGTGTACGACGTGGTCACCGAGGGTGGCCGGCCGTGGATCGTGATGGAGCTGCTGGACGCGCGCAGCCTCGCCGACATGGTGATCGAGGACGGGCCGGTCGCGCCCCGCGCGGTCGCCAAGATCGGCATCGCGCTGCTCGGCGCGCTGGAGGTGGCGCACGCCAACGGTGTGCTGCACCGCGACGTCAAGCCGGCCAACGTGCTGATCTGCACCGACGGCCGCTGCGTGCTGACCGACTTCGGGGTGGCCCGAATGCCCACCGACGTCCAGCTCACCACCCCCGGGATGGTGCTCGGCTCGCCGCACTTCATCTCCCCCGAGCGGGCGATGGGCCAGGAGTTCGGCCCGCCGAGCGACCTGTTCTCCCTCGGCGTGACGCTCTACACCGCGGTGGAGGGCCGGCCGCCGTTCGACAAGGGCGACCCGATCGAGACCATGCACGCCGTGGTCGAGGACCCGCCGGCCACGCCGCAGCGCAGCGGGCCGCTGACCCGGGTGCTGATGGGCCTGCTGGAGAAGGACCCGGGCCGCCGCCTCGACGTGCACACCGCCCGGGCGATGCTCCGCGAGCTGCTCGCCGGGCCACTGACCAGCACCGCCACCGCGGTCAACTCGGTCACCGACCCGTACGCGGTGGTGCCGGTGCAGCGCCCGTCGACGCCGCCCCCGGCGGCCGAGCCGGAGCCGAAGCCCAGCGGGCAGATCGGCGGCCGGGCCA
>NZ_JAEVHN010000318.1:0-6850 GCF_016803375.1 Micromonospora sp. 4G55 | reverse complement strand
CCCTCGGCCACCCCGTCGACGGACCCGAACGCGCTGCCGGCGGGCTGGAGCCTGCACAAGGGGCCGACCTTCTCGATTCCCCTCCCGCCGGGCTGGAGCGCCCGCCGCACGAGCTCGGACACGGTCGTGTTCTTCCAGCGTGGCGGGGTGGGCGAAATGCTCGTGCAGTGGACGAGCAACCCGAAGCCCGACGCGTACGCGGACTGGAAGGCGATCGAGCCGGACCGCCGCAAGTTCGTCAGCAACTACCAGCTGCTCGGCATCGAGCGCTGCGACTGGCACCGGACCTGCGCGGACTGGGAGTGGCTGGAGAGCCGGGACAACACCCGGATTCACGTGCGGAACCGGGGCTTCGTCACGGCCAGCAACCGGGGCTACGCCATCCGGTGGGAGGTCGCCGACAAGGACTGGCAGGCCAACCTCGCCACCTTCGACCAGATCGTCAAGGGGTTCAAGCCCGACCGGCAGAACTGACGCCACGGGAATCGCGTCTCTGCGAATCCGATTCGCATGACCTTCCGTCGAGCGGGGTATCTCTCCCGCGACGACGGAAGGAGGCACGACATGGGTTACCGACGCAAGGACGCCCGCCCGCGGCTGGCACTGTGGATGCTCGTCGCCCTGGGCGACATCGTCCTGCTCCTGGTCAGTGCCGGTATGCCGGCGCTGGTCGCGCTGCTCGCCGTCGTGACGGTCACCGCCGCCGGAGTCGCCGCGTGGCGCCTGTCCCGGCGGTCCGCACTGGCCGGCGAGGAGGCCGTGCCCGTGTCGATGGCCACGCGACGGAGGGCCTGAACGCGAACAGACGACGGCGGCAGCCGGACCGGTTGATCACCGGTCCCGCTGCCGCCGACTCGTGTGGGCTGCGGATCAGGTGTTGTTGGCCAGCGCGATCAGCCGGGTCCGGTCGCCGTTCCAGTAGTTGCGATCGACGTTGCCGCTGATCCCGGAGACGGAGCCGGTGCTGGTGTACTGCCAGAAGCTCCAGAACGGGGCGCCGGCCGGCAGGGTGCCGACGGTGCTCGACCAGCGGGCGATCCAGAGCGGGTGGTTCGCCCACGGCGCGGTCCAGCTGCCGGTGCACTGGTTCCACCAGCTCGTCGTGGTGTAGATGACCGCGTACCGGCCGGTGCGGGACCGGTATGTGTTGAGGAAGTCCTGGACCCAGTTCCGCATGCCGGTCGTGGTCAGGCCGTAGCAGTAGCCGCCGCTGTACGGGTTGGCCTCGAGGTCCAGTGCCGCCGGGAGGGTGCGGCTGTCCGCCGACCAGGCGCCGCCGTTGGAGGCCAGGTAGGCGGCCTGGGTCGAGCCGGCGGAGATGTTCGGCCGGGCGAAGTGGTACGCCCCACGGATCACGCCGGCGTAGTAGGAGTTGGTGTAGTTGGCGTTGAAGTTCGGGTCCTTGTAGCTCGTACCCTCGGTGGCCTTGATGAAGGCGAACTGGATGCCGGCGTTGCGGACGCTGGTCCAGTTGATGGTGCCCTGGTAGCGAGAGACGTCGATGCCGGGGGTGGTGGCCGCGGCCGCCGGTCCGGCGGTGGCGACGAGGGCCGCCGCCGCGGTGGCGACGACGGTGAGGCCGGCGGCGAGGAGCCGGCGCAGCGAAAACGTGGGACGGGTCATGGATGCCTCCAGGGACGCCGATTGATTGACGCCAATCCTTGGAGGTAGTTGCCCTAGATCGCAAGAGGGGCTAAGGAAATTTTCATCGACGTCCGTATGTGGCTCGCCTTCTGATCGGTATCGGTCAGCCGCGGCGTGCCGGTAGGCTCCCCGCCCATGGTGCCGATCGACGGGCTGGGCGACCTCTGGGACAGACTCCTCGGCGCGCAGCCCGACCCACCCCCGCTGCTCGTCCTGGTCACCGCCGTCGTCGCGCTGGTAGTGGTCGCCACCCGGCTGCCGTGGCGGGTCGCCCGCAACGCGGTGACCATCGCGCACGAGGGCGGCCACGCCCTCGCCGCCCTGCTCACCGGGCGCGGCTGCACGGCATCCGGCTGCACTCGGACACCTCCGGCCTGACCCTCTCCGCCGGCCGCCCCACCGGTCCCGGCATGATCCTCACCCTGCTGGCCGGGTACGTCGCCCCGTCGCTGGTCGGCCTCGCCGGGGCCTGGCTGCTCGGCGGCAACCGGATCACCCTGCTGCTCTGGGTGGCGGTGGCGCTGCTGCTGGCCATGCTGGTGATGATCCGCAACGTCTTCGGCGTGCTGTCGCTGCTGGTCACCGGCGGGGTGGTGCTCGCGGTCTCCTGGTACGCCTCGCCGCAGGTGCAGGCCGCCTTCGCCTGGACCGGCGTCTGGTTCCTGCTCCTCGGCGGGGTACGGCCGGTGGTGGAGTTGCAACGGTTGCGCAGCCGGGGACGGATGCCGCAGTCCGACGCCGACCAGCTGGCCCGGCTGACCCCGTTCCCCGCGCTGTTCTGGGTGACCGTGTTCGCCCTGGTGAACCTGCTCGCCCTGGCCGTCGGCGCGGCGCTGCTCGCCGGCCCGATCCTCACCGACGCCGGCCTGACGATCTGACCGGTCGGGGGAGCAGAATGGCCGCATGCGGTACGTGATCATCGGGGCGGGCGCGGTCGGCGGCACCATCGGCGTACGGCTGGGGGAGGCCGGCCACGACGTGACGCTGGTGGCCCGCGGCGCGCACCTGGACGCGATCCGCCGGGACGGGCTGACCCTGCGCACCCCGGAGGGCACGGCGACCTGGCGCGGGCCGCCACCGACGCTCCCGGGGAGCGGCCGCTGCCCGCCGACACCGTCCTGGTGCTCACCGTCAAGTCGCAGGACACCCCGGCCGCGCTGGCCGTCTGGGCGGACGCGCCGGTCGCCGGTGGCGGTACGGCGGGGGAGCGGCTGCCGCTGTTCACCGCCCAGAACGGGGTGGCCAACGAGCCGGCGGCGCTGCGGCTCTTCGCCCGGGTGCACGCGGTCTGCGTCTGGCTGCCCGCCACCCACCTGGAGCCGGGCGTGGTCGTCGCCAACGGGTACCCGCACCCGGGCATGCTGCACCTCGGGCGCTACCCGGCCGGCTCGGACCCGCTGGACCACGCGGTGGCCGCCGACCTCACCGGCGCCGGCTTCGTCGCCCCGGTGCGCGACGACGTGATGCGGTGGAAGTACGGCAAGCTGCTGGCCAACCTCGGCAACGGGCTGCAGGCGTTGCTCGGCGGGACGTCCCCGCCGACCTGCGCGACCGGGTCCGCGCGGAGGGGCAGGCGGTGCTCGCCGCGGCCGGGATCGCGCACACCAGCACCGAGGAGGAGGCCGCCGAGCGGGGCGACCGGGTCGGGCACCGGCCGGTCGACGGGCAGGAGCGCACCGGCAGCTCCACCTGGCAGAGCCTGGCCCGGGGCGTCGGCTCCACCGAGGTCGACCACCTCAACGGCGAGATCGTCCTGCTCGGTCGGCTGCACGGGGTGCCGACGCCGGCCAACGCCGCCGTCGCGTACGCGGTGCGCCGGGCGGCCCGGGAGCGGATCCCGGCCGGCGGCTTCCCGCCCGCGGAGCTGGCGAAGATGATCGCCTGATCCCGGCAACCGGCGTGGTGCCGCCGCGCGTGTCTCCTCCGAACGCCACGGGAGGTGAGCACGTGCCCGACGTCGACGGGTTCGACGAGTTCTACCGGGGCAGCCGGCAACGGCTGCTCGGCTTCGTCTACGTGCTGACCGGCAACGTGACCGAGGCGCAGGATGCCGTCCAGGAGGCGTACATCCGGGCCTGGCAGCGCTGGTCGACGGTGAGCGGGTACGACGACCCGGAGGCGTGGGTGCGGGTGGTGGCGTCCCGCATCGCGGTCAGCCGCTGGCGCAGCCTGCGCAGTCGCGCCCGGGCGTATCTGCGGCACGGCGTCGAGGAGAGCGTGCCCGGCCCCGGCGTCGACACGGTCGAGGTGGTCGCCGCGCTGCGCCGGCTTCCCGAGGAGCAGCGCACCGCGCTCGCCCTGTACTACCTGCTCGGCATGCCCGTGGCCGAGGTGGCCCGGCAGACCGAGGCCCCCGTCGGCACGGTGAAGGCCCGGCTCTCCCGGGGGCGCGCCGCGCTGGCCGGGCTGCTCGCCGTCTCTGACCTGGAGGAGGCCTGATGCGTGAGGACCTGCACTTCGTCGACCGGCTGCACCGGGACCTCGGTGGGGTCCGCTGGGCCGAGCCGGCGGAGATCCGCGCCCGGGCCCGGCGACGCAGCCGGCGGACGGCGACGCTGGCGGCGACCGCCGTACTCGCGGTGCTCTCCGGTTCCGGGTACCTTGCGGCGGCCCGGTCAGGGACGCCGGTGCCTCCCGCGCCGCCGGTGGCGGCCGTCCCCTCGTCGACGGCGGCCGCCGGGCCGGCCGAGATCCCGTGGGAGGCGATGCTCTCGGCGCGGGACGTGCGGCTGAAGACCGACGTGCAGATCAGTGAGGCCGGCCTGGGCGAGGCGGTGCGGGTCGATCCGCTGCTGGAGGCGTGCGGCCGCGAGCGGGGTGTGCCGTCGGCAGCGGCAGCGACGTCGCGCTATTCCCGGTCGCAGACCCTGCTCCGGCCGGCGGTCGACGGGGCCGCGGCACCGGTGCTCACCCAGGACGTCTACCGCATCGACCCGGCGCAGGGCCGGCTGCTCTTCGGCACCGTCGCCGTGCTGCTCGACGCCTGCGCGAAGTGGAAGCTCACGGGGTCGGGGCAGCTGGGGGGTGGGACGGTGGCGACCGTGACCCAGCACCGCTGGGAGCGGTCGGTCAGCGGTTTCGCCGGCGACGAGTCCGTGCTGCTGCGCCACGTGTCGCTGGCGCCGGTCAGCGTCGCCGACGGCCGTACCCTGGGCAAGCTCCCGCCGGTCGAGGCCACCATGGTGGTCCGGGTCGGTGACCTGGTCACCGTGATCACCACCGGGCCGAACACCCTCCAGGCCGACGACACCCGGCCGGGCCCCGGCCTGAGCCAGGCCGACCTGGAGGGGCTCGGTCGCACCGCCGCCGGTCGGCTCTGCGTCGCCGCCGACCCGCGCTGCTGAACCGGAAGATCCCCGCGGCCACCAGGGACGCGGGGATCTTCGGTAACGCCCGCTACAGCGGGATGTTGCCGTGCTTCTTCGGCGGCAGGGTCTCCCGCTTGGTGCGCAGCACCCGCAGCGCGCGGACGATCTGGGCGCGGGTCTCGTGCGGCGGGATCACGCTGTCGACGTAGCCGCGTTCGGCGGCGATGTACGGGTTGGCCAGGGTGTCCTCGTACTCGGCGATCTTCTCGGCCCGGACCGCGGCCGGGTCCTCAGCGCCGGCCAGCTCCGAGCGGTAGAGGATGTTCACCGCGCCCTGCGCGCCCATCACCGCGATCTGCGCGGTCGGCCAGGCGAAGTTCAGGTCCGCGCCGAGGTGCTTGGAGCCCATCACGTCGTACGCGCCGCCGTAGGCCTTGCGGGTGATCACGGTGACCTTCGGGACGGTCGCCTCGGCGTACGCGTAGATCAGCTTCGCGCCGCGTCGGATGATGCCGTCCCACTCCTGGCCGGTGCCGGGGAGGAAACCGGGAACGTCCACGAAGGTCAGCACCGGGATGTTGAACGCGTCGCAGGTACGCACGAACCGGGCGGCCTTCTCGCTGGCGGCGATGTCCAGGGTGCCGGCGAAGTGCATCGGCTGGTTGGCCACCACGCCGACCGGGCGCCCCTCGACCCGGCCGTAGCCGATGACGAGGTTCTGCGCGTAGAGCGGCTGCACCTCCAGGAACTCGCCGTCGTCGAGCACGTGCTCGATGACCCGGTGCATGTCGTACGGCTGGTTGGCCGAGTCCGGGATCAGCGTGTCCAGCTCCCGGTCCTCCTCGGAGATGTCGAGGTCGGCCGGGGCCTCGTACACGACGGGCTCGTCGAGGTTGTTCGACGGCAGGTACGACAGCAGCGCCTTGACGTACTCGATCGCGTCCTCCTCGTCGGTGGCGAGGTAGTGCGCGTTGCCGCTGCGCGAGTTGTGGGTGCGGGCGCCGCCCAGCTCCTCCATCGCCACGTCCTCGCCGGTGACCGTCTTGATGACGTCCGGGCCGGTGATGAACATGTGCGAGGTCTGGTCGACCATCACGGTGAAGTCGGTGACCGCCGGGGAGTAGACCGCGCCGCCCGCGCACGGGCCCATGATCAGCGAGATCTGCGGGATGACGCCGCTGGCCCGGACGTTGCGGAAGAAGATCTCGCCGTAGAGCCCGAGGGAGGCGACCCCCTCCTGGATCCGGGCGCCGCCGGAGTCGTTGATGCCGACCACCGGGCAGCCGATCTTCATGGCCAGGTCCATCACCTTGACGATCTTCTCGCCGAAGACCTCGCCGAGGGAGCCGCCGAAGACGGTGAAGTCCTGGGCGAAGACGCAGACCTGCCGGCCGTCGACGGTGCCGTAGCCGGTGACCACGCCGTCGCCGTACGGGCGGTTCTTCTCCAGCCCGAAGGCCGTCGACCGGTGCCGGGCCAGCTCGTCCAGCTCGACGAAGGAGCCCTCGTCGAGCAGCAGCTCGATCCGCTCCCGGGCGGTCTTCTTACCCCGCGCGTGCTGCTTCTCGACCGCGCGCGCCGACCCGGCGTGCACCGCCTCGTCGACCCGTCGCTCCAGGTCCGCCAGCTTGCCCGCGGTGCTGTGGATGTTGATCCCGGTCTCGGTAGTCACCCAGGGAATATAACGATGGTTCAGGACGACGCCGCTGTGCAGTACGCCTCAATACCCTCCGTCGCCGGGCCCGTAGGCTGACGGGATGCCGGGCTCGCCGTACACGGATCTGGACCGCCCGCCGCTGTCGGCGGCGCGGCTGGCCCGCGCGCTGACCGCGCCGCACGGGCCCTGGCGCCGGCTCGACCTGCGGCCCGAGACCGGCTCCACCAACGCCGACGCGGTG
>NZ_JAEVHN010000317.1:0-6891 GCF_016803375.1 Micromonospora sp. 4G55 | reverse complement strand
CCCAGCCGGACCCCCACCGCCACCCCGTCGCGCACAGCCACCTCCGCCGCCCCGAGCGCCACCACCATGACCGCCCGCTACCAGACCACCGCCACCCGGCTCTTCGGCTACACCGGCCAGGTGGTGCTCGACAACCCGGACGGCCCGGCGGCGAAGAGCTGGACCCTCGTCGTCACCCTGGCCGAGGGTGGCACCATCACCAACGCGCAGGGAGCCAACTGGCAGCAGGACGGTCAGGCCGTCACCTTCACCGGCGCACCCGTCCCGGCCGGACAGTCGCAGACCATCACCTTCGACGTCCGCAACCCGGACCCGCGCACCAAGGCACCCGAGGGCTGCACGATCGACGGCAACCCCTGCACCGGCCTGTGACCCGACGCCCCGGTCAACCCGCGGGATCGAACGACAGCGGCACCAGCCCCGCCAGCGCGCGGTTGGTGCGGTTCGACCGCACCGCCGCCCGCTGCTGACCCGCCGTCACCTCGATGTACGTCTGCGACGACGCCAACGACGCGTGCCCCAGCAACCGCATGATCTCCGCGGCGCTCGCCCCGTCCTCGGCCAACCGCGTCGCGAACGTGTGCCGCAACGCGTGCAGCCGCGCGCCGCGCGGCACCCTGTCACCGATGCCCGCCCGTCGGTAGCAGGAGTCCACCAGGTACTGCAGCCCACCCCGACGCAACGGCTCACCCCGCCGGTCCACCAGCAACGGCGAATCCGGCCGTACGCTGCGCGACCCGAACCGCCGCGCCCGGCTGTCCAGGTAGGCCGCCAGCACCCGGTCCAGCTCCGGCTCGACCGGCACCACCCGCGGCCGACCGCCCTTGCCGGCCACGTCCACCCGCCGCTCACCGGCCCGCCCGGTCAGTGACGACACCCGCAGCGCCAGCAGCTCCGACAGGCGCAGCCCGGCGCAGAGCGCCAGGGCCAGCACCGCCACGTCCCGCTCCGGCCACGGGTCCCGCTGCCGGCCGTCCTCCCGGGCGACCGAGGCGAGCAACTCCTCCGGGGTGTCCGCGCCCCGCAACGGCTTGGGCTGGGGGAGCGGAGCGCGCGGCCGGCCCACCGCCGGCATCGGATTGCCCGCCACCACCCCCTCGGCCACCAGGAACGTGAAGAAGCTGTTCCAACTGGACCAGGCGCGGTGCACCGAGGACGCCGCCCGGGGAGCGGCGAAGCGGGCGAACGCGGCACGCATGACCCGGGGGGAGAGGTCCGAGATCATCACCTGGTCGAGGGAAAGGGGAGTGGCGTCTTCGCCGACCAGGGCGGCGACCGCCCGCAGGTCCCGCCGGTACGCCTCCAGCGTGTGGGGGGAGGGCTTGCGAGTGGCCCGCGCCGTCAGGAACTCCTCGATGAGCCGCCCTACCGATTCGTCCCGTTTATGATGCATAAGGCATATTATGCAGGTTTTTCGGGTTCCGGGCCAGCCTGCTAGGAGAGGGGAGCGGCGCAGGCGGAGGGAGATACCTCCGGGTCGCCCTCGAGCGGGCGGTGGGCGGTGGCGGGTTGGGGCGCGGCGGTGCCGCCGATGACCATGGGAGGTGGCGTCCCAGCCGAGGGAGTGGCGGAACTCGGGGACACCCGTCCGGCTCGCCGCCCGCGCTGCACGCAGCAGTGCCGATGATGTCGTGCCCAACGCGACCGTCATTGGTGGACGCGTGGCGCACGTGCAGGGGTTCTTCGTCGGGGTCGAGCCGACTTACCTTCGGCGTCTCCCATGATCGGGTGGCAATTTCCGAGGCGGCACGCCGACATGGCCGTTGGAAACTGCTAACCGATCACGAGTTCATCGCGGCCCGCGGCAGCGCCGCCCACCCCTCCCGGAGGAGGCCTACATCCGTGTTACTTGACATAATGTACATTATCGAATCACATACAGCGGCAGTGACCTGGCCGGCGTGGGGTTGCGCCGCCTTCACCGTTCTGGCGCCGAGTAGCCATGTCGACAGAGATCGCAGATCGGCGGCGCTTCGCCGCCTGACGACCCTGCCGCGAGAAGTTCCCCCGCCACCTGCGCCTCGACGAAACAGGCGTGCTCCAACCGTGCGCCGGAGCATGACCGCGGAGTCGTCACCACCCACACACGAGGTTTCTGTCTCCGCTCCCACGCGGAGCGATGCGCAGGAGGCACCGCTCCCCCTGTCAGGCCACCGACCGGGTGGTGATCATGATTCTGATGAGGGCCCGGCGCTGCGGAAGGTGCGACGGTAGGCGTCCGGAGGTACACCGACGGTGCGGTGGAAGTGTCGGCGCAGCGTCGTGGCGGTTCCCATGCCAGCCGCCTCGGCGATGGCGTCGATGCTGTTGTCGGTGTTCTCCAGCAGCTCCTGCGCCCGGCGGATCCGCTGCGTCGACAGCCACTGCAGCGGCGTGGTGCCGGTTACCGACCTGAAGTGCCGGGCCAGGTTGCGCGAGCTCATGTTCGCCTGGCGAGCCAGGTCCTCCACGGTCAGCGGACGGTTCAGCCGTTCCATCGCCCAGGGGAACAGGTTGGCAAGGGGATGGTCGTCGCGGGCGGGCACCGGGGTGGTGACGAACTGGGCCTGGCCGCCGGCGCGATGCGGCGGCACGACCAGGCGGCGGGCGACGGCGTTGGCGACCGTCGAGCCGTGGTCGCGGCGGATCAGGTGCAGGCACAGGTCGATCGCGGCGGCTTTGCCGGCAGAGGCGAGCACGTTGCCGTTGTCGACGTAGAGCACGTCCGGGTCGACCTTCACCCGGGGATAGCGGGCGGCCAGCGCCTCGGTGTGGGCCCAGTGCGTGGTCGCGCGCAGCCCGTCCAGCACCCCGGCGGCGGCCAGCACGAACGCACCGGTGCACAGCGAGACCATCCGAGCGCCCGCCTCGTGGGCCGCGCGGACGGCGTCCAGCAGGTCGGGTGGCACGTCGGCGTCGATGTCCTCCACGGCCGGGATGATCACGGTGTCGGCGCGGGCGAGTCGGTCCAACCCGTCGTCGGGTTCCAGGTGGAACCTGCCGATCCGGACCGGGCCCGGGCCGCAGACCACGAGGTCGTACCACGGGTCTGCGAGGCCGGAGGGGTCGCGGACGAAGACCTCGCAGGCCATGGCGAGCTCGAAGTGCAGCATCGCGTCGGTGGCGGCGAGCGCGACAGTGGCCATGTCCGAAATTGTATGGGGCGTGGCGTTCCAGACACTACTCCGGGGCTGGCCGCTGCTGGAGGATCTATCTGGTCGATCTTCCGAGGGGGAACTGCAGATGGGTTCGAATCAGACCGTGGCGGTGTTCGGTGCGTACGGGCACACCGGGCGGTTCGTGGTGACGGAGTTGCGCGATCGCGGGTTCGTCCCGCTTCTCCTCGGTCGCGACGCGGGCAAGCTCCAGGCGCTGGTGGCGTCGCATCCGGGGCTCGAGTACCGGGTGGCGTCGGTTGACGACCCGGCCTCGCTCGACCGGGCGTTGGAGGGCGTGGCCGCGGTCGTCAACTGCGCCGGCCCGTTCGCCTCGACCGCGGGCCCCGTGATCGAGGCCGCCCTGCGCGCCCGGGTCCCGTACGTGGATGTGGCGGCCGAGATCGAGGCGAACCTCGACACGTTCATGCACTTCGCCGACCGCGCTCGGACCGCGGGCGTCGCGGTGGTTCCGGCGATGGCCTTCTTCGGCGGACTCGGCGATCTGCTGGTCACGACGGCGATGGGCGATTGGACGGCGGCCGACGAGGCGCACGTCGCGTACGGACTGAGCAGTTGGCACCCCACGGCCGGGACCCTCGTTTCCGGCACCGTCTCGCGGGAACGCCGCGCCGGCCGACGTGTCCGCTACACCGGTGGCCGGCTGGAGTATTACGTCGCCGAACGCGACCTGCCGACCCTGGAGTGGGATTTTCCCGCGCCGGTGGGCCGCCGGAGCGTCCTCGGCGAGTTCACGATGGCCGACGTCGTCACCGTCCCCAGCCACCTGTCCATCCCCGAGGTGCGCACGTACATGACCACCGACGCGGCCAGGGACCTGGCCGCTCCGGGCACACCGGCACCGGCTGCGGTCGACGAGCTCGGCCGGTCCGCGCAGACGTTCACCGTCGACGTCATCGTGCGCTCCGGCGGCACGCAACGGCGCGTCGTCGCCAGCGGCCAGGACATCTACGCCATCAGCGCACCGCTGGCGGTCGAAGCGGTCCGTCGCATTCTCGGTGGTCAGGCGAGGACGAGCGGGGTGGCCTCCGCCGGCGAGATCTTCGACGCGCCCGACTTCCTCCGCGCGCTGTCCGCGTACATCTCGGTCGAACCGGCCCAGGAGTCTCGCGCGCCTCAGTTCGCCTGATCGCCCGGCCACCGGTGACAGCCGGACAATCCCCGATGCCGGCGTGCGGCACCGTCAGTGCAGGCACGGCGCCCGGGCGACCGTTCGGCTCAGCGGATCGACCGTCGGGCGCGGGGCGGGTTTGGGCGCAGCGTGCGGTGGGGGCATGAAGCGAGAAGGTTTCTTACCCTCCTTCCGAGAGGAAGCAGCATGCTTTCCGCACTCGACCGTCGGCACACCGTCGCGCCGCCCGGGTACAGCCGTTGGCTGATTCCGCCGGCGGCGTTGGCGATCCATCTCTGCATCGGGCAGTCTACGCGACCAGCGTGTACAAGAACTCCCTCATCGCGCACTTCGACGCGAGTCAGACGGCGATCGGGGTGATCTTCAGCATCGCGATCGTGATGCTGGGGCTCTCGGCGGCGGTGGCGGGCACCTGGGTCGAGGCGAACGGGCCGCGTAAGGCGATGTTCGTCTCGGCGTGTTTCTGGGCGGCCGGCTTCCTGGTCGGGGCGCTCGGCATCGCGACGCGCCAGCTGTGGCTGCTCTACCTCGGGTACGGGCTGCTGGGCGGCATCGGTCTGGGGATCGGGTACATCTCCCCCGTGTCCACGTTGATCAAGTGGTTCCCGGACCGACCGGGTCTGGCGACGGGTCTGGCGATCATGGGGTTCGGTGGCGGGGCGATGGTGGCCTCTCCCCTGTCGCGTCAGTTGCTGTCGTTCTACGACCCGGGCTACCACCCGGCGAACGCCGGTTCGACGGCGTCCGGCGGCGCGCTGGTGTGGCTGTTCGTGACGCTGGGCGTCGGCTACTTCCTGATCATGATGTTCGGGGTGTTCAACGTGCGGGTGCCGGCGGCGGACTGGCGGCCGGCGGGTTTCGACCCGGCGCGGGTGGCGGCCAGGCCGCTGGTGACCAGGGCGAACGTGTCGGCGGCGAACGCGGTGAAGACCCGGTCGTTCTGGCTGCTGTGGGTGGTGCTGTTCTGCAACGTGACCGCCGGGATCGGCATCCTGGAGCAGGCCAGCCCGATGATCCAGGACTTCTTCCGCTCCGGTGGCACGTCGGCGGTGTCGGTGGCCGCGGCGGGTGGCTTCGTGGGGTTGCTGTCGCTGTTCAACATGGCCGGCCGGTTCGTCTGGTCGTCCACCTCGGACCTGATCGGCCGCAAGCCGATCTACCTGGTGTACCTGGGTGTGGGCATGGTGCTGTACGCGCTGCTGGCGCTGTTCGGGCAGACGGCGACGGCGTTGTTCGTGCTGCTGGCGTGCGTGATCCTGTCGTTCTACGGCGGCGGCTTCGCCACCGTGCCGGCGTACCTGCGGGATCTGTTCGGCACGTTCGAGGTGGGGGCGATCCACGGCAGGTTGCTCACGGCGTGGTCGGCGGCGGGGATCGCCGGGCCGCTGATCGTCAACGGGTTCCTCGACGCCGAGGGCCGGCCGGGGACGTTGACGGCGGCGGCGTACCGGCCGGCGTTGTTCACGATGGTGGCGGTGCTGGCGGTGGGTTTCGTGGCGAACCTGCTGGTGCGGCCGGTGCCGGCGCGGTTCCACGAGCCGCCCGGGGGCACGGATGAGGGTACGGAGCCGGCGGCGGCGGATAGGAGCGGTGCGCGATGAGCGAGGGTGGCCAGCACGGGCAGCGGATCCGGTTGTGGATCTCCTGGTTGGTGGTGTCGGCGCTGCTGGGGTACGGGGTGGCGCAGACCGTGATCACGGCGGCGAAGCTGTTCACGAGTTGACGGGCCGGAGCCCCGGGGCGTCGCTCCGGGGCTCGGCTCACATGCCGCCGGCGACCCGCAGCACCGCGCCGGTGGTGTAGGAGGCGTCGGGGCCGAGGAGCCAGGCGACGGCGCCGGCGACCTCGTCGGGTTCGCCGGGTCGGCCCATCGGTACCCGGCCGGCGTTGCGGTCGGGGCGGTCCGGCATGCCGGACAGGGCGTGGATGTCGGTGCGGATGAGGCCGGGGGCGACGGCGTTGACCCGGATGCCGTGCGGGGCGAGTTCCTTGGCCAGGCCGATGGTGAGGGTGTCGGTGGCGGCCTTGACGGCGGCGTAGTGGATGTACTCCCCCGGGCTGCCGAGGGTGGCGGCGGCGGAGGAGATGTTGACGATGGCGCGCCGGTGCCGAGGCGGCGGGCGGCCTGCTGGGCGCAGAGGACGTAGCCGATGAGGTTGACGTCGACGACGTGGCGCAGGTCGTCGGGGCGCAGGTCGGTGAAGGCTCCGATGGGGCTGGTGACGCCGGCGTTGTTGACCAGGCCGGTGAGCGGGCCGAGGTCGGCGGCGGCGGCGAAGAGCCGGTCGACCTGGTCGGGGTCGGTGGTGTCGGCGGGTACGGCGACGGCCTGGCGGCCGAGGGCGCGGACGTCGGCCAGCACCGCGGCGGCGGCGTCGTGGTCGCGTCGGTAGCCGATGGCGATGTGGTGGCCGTCGTGGGCGAGGCGGCGGGCGACGGCGGCGCCGATGCCGCGGCTGCCGCCGGTGATGACCGTGACCGGATCCAATTGACCGCTCCCCTGCCCCCGTGTGGTGGCGACGCTACCGTTTCGGGCACGGGCCGGTCACGGAGAGGGTGGTCACACATGACGCGGGCGTTGGTGCTGGGTGGCGGCGGGGTGAC
>NZ_JAEVHN010000316.1:0-6909 GCF_016803375.1 Micromonospora sp. 4G55 | reverse complement strand
GCGCCCGCGCCGACCGCGCTCCAGTCGGCGTACGCGTTGCTCGTCTCGGTCGGGGTGGGAATCTCCTCGCTGTTCATCGCCCGCAACACCCCCGACGACGTCTACTACGTCGGCAAGTCGGTCTGGGTGGCCGAGCGCGACATCGTCCCGCTCAACGACTTCCTCTTCACCGAGAACGTCGCCCCGGCGATGGGCTCGCAGCCGCCGACCCCCTCCATCGAGGTGTTCGCCGGCGCGCTCGGCCGGGTGCTCGGCATCCACGGCGCCTCCGCGACCTGGTACGTGCTGCTGCCGGCGCTGGCCGTGCTGGCCATCCTGGCGCTCTGGCGGCTGGTCCACCGGTGGGCGCCCCGCCGCCCGGTGCTCGCCTTCAGCGTCGCCGTCGCCTACCTCTACCTGGTGGCCGGGGCGGACGCCGCGTTGGGCACCTTCCACCTGCCCCGGCTCTACGAGGGCAAGGGCATGTTCGTCTCGGCGGTCATCCCGCTGATGTGGCTCTACCTGACCGAGTGGTTCGACACCCGCTCGCGCCGGTCGCTGCTGCTGGTCTTCGCGCTGTCGGTGACCGCCGCCGGCCTGACCACCACCTCGGCGATCATCCTGCCGATGCTGGTCGGCGCGGCGGGGCTGGCCATGCTGCTGGTCGGCCGCTGGAAGGACGCCCTGATCGGCGGGGTGGCCGCCGTCGCGTACCCGGTCGGGGCGATCGTGGTGTCCCGGCTGGTGCTCGGCGGGATGAACGCCACCGGCGCGGACGACGCCTTCTTCGACGCCGAGTACACCTACCGGCGGACGCTGCTGGTGGGGATCGTCGGCGTGATCAGCGGCCTGGCGCTCTGGTGCGGCCCGCTGCTGGCCCGGCGCCGCACCCCGGCGCTGCTGGCCGCCGGCGCCACCCTGACGATGAGCGTGCTGCTGATCCCCGGCGTGCTGGAGGTGCTGGGCGACCTCAGCGGCATCTCCGTGGTGCTCTGGCGGGTGCCCTGGCTGCTCGCGCTGCCGGCGCTGATCGGCCTGCTCTGCACGGTGGACGTCCCGTCACCCGCGCCGCTGCTGCGCGGCGCGGTCGGGGCCGTGCTCGCGGCGGCGATGGTCGCCTGCTTCGCGCTCTGGGCGACTCCGATGTGGTCACCGGAGAGCTGGGTCCAGACCCACGACCGGCCCACCTGGAAGCTGCCCCAGCAGCGGCAGAAGATCGCGTTCTGGATCAAGGACCAGGATCGGCCGGACGGCCTCGTGCTCGCCCCGTCGGTGATCATGCGGACCTCGCTGATCGTCTCCAGCGAGGTCCGGGTGGTCCTGCCGCGCGACTTCTACCTGGTCGAGTACGACCTCAACTCGGACTTCGCCAAGGACCGGCTGCTGCTCGCCCGGTTCGCCGACGGCCGGATCCAGCCCCCGAAGGACGAGGTGGCCGCGGCGGTGCGGCGGGTCGGCGTGGGCACCATCTGCGTCTACAACGGCAACCGGTACGCCCGCGACACTGTGGTCGACCTCGGCTTCCAGGAGTTCGCCGCGCGCAAGGGTCCGGGGGCGATGACCTGCTATCGACCAGCCGGCTGAGCGGTCCGACACCCACGCCCCGGCGTCGGGTCGGCCGGGTCGCGGGCGAAGATGATCGTGTCCCGACACCCGAGCGACGCCGGGACATCCACTCGCGTTAAGGTCGCAGTCACCCGCAGCCGGGTCGAACCGGACACGGCGCGGGAAATACCACCCACGTCGCGGCGTGACGTCGACGACACGGGCAACGCCCGTCATCGATCTCGTAGGGAGCGTAACCGTTGTTCGGCACGTTAATGGAACGCACTGGCGTCGCCACCCGTGGCGCGCTGCTGGTGCTGTCCTACCTGGTCATGCTCGTCGCGGGCGCCTTCGGCTGGGTGCCCGTCTTCGCCGTGGCCGGGCTGGCCGCCGTCGTCGGTGAGTTCGCCCTCTCCCGGTGGTCGCCGCCGTCGGACCTGCTGCTGGAGAAGGTCGGCCTCAACCGGGGCTACCGGCAGCTGAGCCGCGACCTGGCCACGGTGCTGCTGGTCGCCGCGACCGTCCGGCTGACCGCGATCGAGGTGACCTGGCTGCTGATCCTGCCGGCCGCGGTGTGGGTGATCGCGGTCTTCTCCGGCGCGCTCAACACGATGATCGACCGTCGCAATCCGATCTCCGCGCTGGTCCGCAACATCGAGCTGGGCCCGATCCGGTCCGCGCCGCGCCCGCCGCAGTGGGCGTCCGACCTCGCCGGCGTCCCGCTGGCGGTGGCGAACGTGCTGCTGATCCCGGCCGCCGTGGTGGCCGCGGTCCAGGAGGACGTCACCCCGGTCCTGGTCGTCGGCGCGGTGGCCGTCGTCGCCGCTGCCGCGGTTGGCGCGATCATCGCGCTGACCTGGCTGCGCGGTCGGGGCACCGGCAAGAGCCCGGTGCTGCCGGTGCTCCAGCGCTGGCTGGACAGCTACCGGCCCGAGGTGGCGCTCTACTTCGCCGGCCCCGCCAAGGACGTCTACCAGGCCAACATGTGGCTGGCCCCGACCGAGGCCCTGAACCAGCGCGGCATCGTGCTGATGCGCAGCAGGGAGGCCTTCCTCGAGCTGGCCGACACCCGGCTGCCGGTGGTCTGCGTACCGGCCGGGGTCGACTTCATGAACCTGGAACTGGGCACCGTCCGCGCCGCGCTCTACGCCGCGAACGTCGGCGCGAACATCCACCTGCTCCGCGAGCCGGGCATGAAGCACGTGTTCGTCGGGCACGGCGACAGCGACAAGCAGGCCAGCGTCAACCCCTACAGCAAGGTGTACGACGAGGTGTGGGTCGCCGGCCTCGCCGGCCGGGAGCGTTACGCCCGGGCCGGTGTCGGCGTACGCGACGAGGACATCGTCGAGATCGGACGGCCGCAGCTCGCCGGCGTGCACACCTTCGGCGCGCGCGCCGAGGACCGGCCGTTCACCGTCCTCTACGCCCCCACCTGGGAGGGTTGGCTGGACGACGACCCGTACCACACCTCGCTGGTGCTGATGGGGGAGCGGATCGTCAAGGGACTGCTGGCCACCTCGCCCGCCGTCCGCCTGATCTACAAGCCGCACCCGCTGACCGGCTCCCGCTCCAAGGAGGCCAAGGCCGCGCACGAGCGGATCGTGTCGCTGGTCCGGATGGCCGGCGGCGACGTCGACGCCACCTCCCTGGACGGCCCCGGCCACCGGGTGGTCACCGGCCGCGTCCCGGCGCTGTTCGACTGCTTCAACCAGACCGACCTGCTGATCAGCGACGTGTCCAGCGTGGTCTCCGACTTCGTGCAGAGCCAGCGGCCGTACGTGGTCGCCAACCCGAGCGGGCTGCCCGAGGACGAGTTCCGCCGGGAGTTCCCGACCTCGCGGGCGGCGTACCTGCTCTCGGTCGACTGCGGCGAGCTGGAGAAGATCCTCGCGCTCACCCGCACCGGCGACGACCCGATGACCGAGGCCCGGCGCGAGCTGAAGACCTACCTGCTCGGCCCGGCCGAGGCGAACCCGATGGACCGGTTCGCCGAGGAGATCGGGCGGCTCTGCCGCTGACCCCAGCGCACCAGGAGGCCCGGGACGACGACTCGTCCCGGGCCTCCTCGTCTGCCGGCTCAGCGCAGCAGGTCGGCCACCGCCTCGGCGGCGGGTACGTCCGCCGGCAGCTCCGCGACGCCGGTGACCGCCGCCAGCGGCAGCTCGCCGTACAGGTGGGGGAACCAGGCGCCGTCGCGGGACGGCTCCCAGCGCAGGTCGTCGCCGAGCAGGTCCTCCTCGACGGTGAGCAGGACCAGCCCGGTGGCGCCGGCGTAGTGCCGCCGGGCGGTCTCCACGATCTGGTCCGCCGCCGACAGGTGCAGGAACCCGTCCTGGCGGTCCAGGGCCGAGGCGGGGACGTACCCGTCGACCCCGGCCCGCGCCCACTCGTCGAGGGTCACCAGTTTGTAGATCATGACGGCAGCGTACGGCCCGCTCCGCCCGCTCCGGGGCGGGCCGAGCTGTCCGGTGGCCGGACCGGGCCTCCCGCCCGTCGCGCTCTTCTGCCACCATTCGCACGTCATCCGTACGACGAATGGGGGTCACCCGTGCGCATCCTGCTGGTCGAGGACGACCGTCGGGTGGCCGCCGCCCTCTCCTCGGCGCTGACCCGGCGCGGGTACGAGGTCGAGCACGCCGCCACCGTCGCCGCGGCCCTCTCCGCCGCCCCGTGCGACCTGGTGCTGCTGGACCTGACCCTGCCCGACGGTGACGGCACCGAGGTCTGCCGGGAGCTGCGCCGGCGCAGCAGCCAGCTCGGCATCATCGCGGTGACCGCCCGGGGCGAGGAACGCGACCGGGTGCTCGGCCTGCGGCTGGGCGCCGACGACTACGTGGTGAAGCCGTTCTCGATGGTGGAACTCCAGGCCCGGATAGAGGCGGTGCTGCGTCGGGCGTCGCACACCGTGCCGGAGCGGGACCTGATCGAGGCCGGCGCCGTGCGCATCGACGTCGCCGGCCGGACGGTCACCGTCGCCGGGCGGCCGGTGGCGCTGACCCGCAAGGAGTTCGACATCCTGCTCTCGCTGGCCCGCCAGCCCGGCGTCGCGGTGCCCCGGGACCGGATCCTGCTGGACGTCTGGGGCACCACCTGGGCCGACCGGCACACCGTTGAGGTGCACGTGGGCTCGCTGCGCGGCAAGCTCGGCGAGCCCCGCCTGGTGGAGACCGTGCGCGGGGTCGGCTACCGACTCCGCGGCGAGTGAGGGGCGGCCGGTGCGTCGCCGACTGGTGATCAGCTACCTGCTGCTGATGGTGCTGGTGCTGCTGGCGTTGGAGACCCCGCTGGCGGCCACCCTCGCCTCCCGGGAGACCGACCGGGTCCGCGCCGACCGGCTCGCCGACGCGACCCGGTTCGCCTCGCTGGCCGGGCCGGCGCTGCGCGGCGGCGTGCCCGGACCGCTCAGCGGCGAACTGGCCGCCTACGAGGAGCTGTACGGCATCGGCGCGGCGGTGGTCGACCGGGACGGCCGTACCGTGGTGGTGTCGCCCGACTGGCGCGCCGGCCGGGACGCCGAGACGGCGCGCGACACGGCCCTGGCGGGCCAGCCGTTCAGCGGGCCGGAGGCGGTCTGGCCGTGGGTGGACGGCCCGCTGGTGGTGGCGGTGCCGATCAACGACGGCGGCGAGGTGCTCGGCGCGGTGGTGACCGCCACCCCGGCCGGCAAGGTCCGGCGCACGGTGACGGTCTGGTGGCTGCTGCTCGCCGGGATCGGCCTGCTCGCCGTGCTGGCCTGCGTCTCCACCGCGTTCGGGCTGGCCGGCTGGGTGCTGCGACCGGTGACCGAGCTGGACGCGGTGACCCACGAGATCGCCGAGGGCGACGGGGGTGCGCGGGTGCAGCACCGGCTGGGACCGCCCGAGCTGCGCCGCCTCGCGGCCAGCTTCAACAACATGGCCGACGCGGTCTCCGACGTGATGGACCGGCAGCGCGCGTTCGTCGCCCACGCCAGCCATCAGCTCCGCAACCCGCTGACCGCGCTGCGACTGCGGGTGGAGGAGCTGGGGCCGAGCCTGACCGACCCGGACGGCCGGGCCGAGCACCGGCTCGCGCTGGAGGAGACCGACCGGCTGGCGTTGGTGCTCGACGCCCTGCTCACGCTGGCCCGGGCGGAGCGGGAGGAGAACCAGCGGGTGACCGTGGACGCGGCGGAGGTGGCCGCCTCGCGGGTCGCCGCGTGGGAGCCGCTGGCCCGGCACCGCTCGGTGGCCCTCCGGCTGCGCGCCCGCGGCCCGGCGTACGCCCGGACCGTGCCCACCGCCGTCGACCAGGCGCTGGACGCGCTGATCGACAACGCCGTGAAGTTCAGCGGGGCCGGGGGAGAGGTCACCGTCACCGTCCGGTACGCCGACGGCGGCACCGCCCTGGAGGTACGCGACACCGGGCCGGGCATGACGCCGGGCCAGCTGGACCAGGCCACCGAGCGGTTCTGGCGGGCGCCGGACGCGCAGAACATCGACGGCGCGGGGCTCGGGCTGACCATCGTCGCGGTGCTGGTGGACGCCTCCGACGGGCGGCTGACCATGCGGGCGGGGGAGCCGCGTGGCCTGGTCGCGGAGCTGTGGTTCCCGGCCCCGTGGGACGGCGCGACCAGCGGCGCCGAGGGATCGCCGGCCGCACCCGACGGCCCCGCGCCCAACGACCCACCACCGGGCCCGGTCGACCCGCCACCGGCGGTGGGCGCCGTCGGGTCCGCCCCGGCGGACCCTGCGGTGCCGACGCAGACCGGCCCCGAACGGACGGCCGGAGCCGTCGACGGTGCGCCGGCCGGGACCTGAACGGTCAGGGTTTGACGGAGCGGTACCAGCCCGCCGCGCCCGGGTGCAGCGGCAGCGGCGCGGTGGCGATCGCCGAGCGGGGGCTCATCCGGCCGGCCGCCGGATGGGCCGCGGCCAGCTCGGCCCGGCGCTCCATCAGCAGCCGGGTCACCTCCCGCACCAGCGAGTCCGGCAGGTCCGCCCGGACGATCAGGTAGTTCGGGTTGGCCACCGTGGTGACCGGGTCGAGGTGGTACACCGAGCGCGGGATGTCCCGCGACACGTACACCTCGCGGTAGCTGCGGCGCAGCGGCTCGGTCCACTCGCCGAGGTCGACGACCCGGGTGGCCGAGTCGGCCGTCAGCTCGCGCACCGCGCCCACCGGCAGCCCGCCGGAGAAGAAGAACGCGTCGATCTCGCCGGCCCGCAGCGCGGCCACCGAGTCGTCCAGGTTGAGGTGCTTCTGCTGGACCCGGTCGCCGCCGAGTCGGGCCACCTCCAGCAGCCGGATCGCGGTGACCTCGGTGCCGGAGCCCGCCGCGCCCACCGACACCCGCCGCCCGCGCAGGTCGGCGACCGTCCGGACCGGGCCGCCGGCGGTGGTGGACCAGGTGCAGCAGGTCGTCGT
>NZ_JAEVHN010000315.1:0-6927 GCF_016803375.1 Micromonospora sp. 4G55 | reverse complement strand
TCCGCCGCGCCGGGCGGCGGCATGGCCCCGACCGGGGGATCGGTCCGGGTGCCGAGCAGGCTGGTCAGCGCCCGGTACGGGTTCACCACCCCGTACCCGAGCTCGGGGTTGTGCCCCTCGGGCGGGTTGTCGGCGGTGCGGGTGAGCCGGTAGGCGACCTGTTCCGGGGTGAGGTCGGGCCGGGCGGCGCGGATCAGCGCCGCCGCGCCCGAGACGTACGCGGCGGCGAAGCTGGTGCCGCCCTGCGGCTCGGCGAGGTAGCCCTGACCGCCGGGGGCGGGGCCGACGATGTCCAGCCCGGGCGCGGCGATGTCCACGTAGTTGCCGCTGACCGAGCTGCCGACGTGACCGCCTTCCCGGTCCGACTCCGGCGACCGCGGATCACCCCCGGGTACGCGGCCGGGTACGCCGGCAGGTCCTGCTGCTCCTGCTGCCGGTTGCCGGCGGCGGCCACCACCACGACGCCCTTGCCGAGCGCGTAGTCGACGGCCCGGGCGAGCTCCGGGTGGTCCACCGTGACCAGCGACAGGTTGATCACCTGGACGTCCTGGTCGGCCGACCAGCGGATCGCGTTGGCGATCTGCAGGGGCAGGCCGGGGTCGCTGGTGCGCTGGGTGTCGGGCAGCACCCGGACCGGCAGGATCCGGGCCGCGGGCGCGATGCCGCTGTACGGGGCTCCGGTGTCGTCCCGCCCGGCGATGATCCCGGCCACGATGGTGCCGTGGCCGGCCAGGTCGCACCGGCCCTGCATCGATGGCAGGCCGTTGAAGTCGCGGCCCTCGCGCACCTGCCCCTTGAGCAGCGGATGGGTGGGGGAGACGCCGGAGTCGATGACCGCCACGGTGATCCGCTCGCCCCGGGTGATCCGCCAGGCCGACGCCGGGTCGAGCCGGCGCAGCGCCCACGGCGTCTCGGCGGGGGCGACCCCGCCGGCCGGGCTGGGGCAGTTCGGGGCCGCCACGGCCGGTGCCGGTGACACCACGAGCGAGGCGAGCAGGGCCGCCACCACTCCACCGAGGACGGTCCGGGATGGACGCCCGGAGGTCTCGGTCAGCGCCGTCCCAGTCGGCCGGAAGCTCTCGCGCACGCGCTGAGATTACCGCCGCCGCGCCCGGGACGGGGCGACGGGCGGTCCGGTCCTTCAGGGCGCCCTGCGTCGGGCGTTGCGCGCCGACGAGGCAACCGGACGGGGCCGGCGGTCGTGCCGTGGTCGACCGGACCGACGTCCGGGCAAGCCGGTGGTCGGTCGGGCCGTGGTCACGTCGTGGTCGACCGGACCGACACCGGGGCCGGCGAGCGCCGCGCGGTCGGCGCGGAGCGACGAGGGCGGCCGTCAGGAGCTGGACTCGGCACGCTCGCCGGTGAAGAGGGCGAGCAGGTCACCCACCTGACGGTCGGACTCGGCCGGGTGCCGGAAGTGGCCGCGCGGGTTGACCGTGTACTCGTTGCGCCGGCCCACCCGGGTGCGGTGGAGGTAGCCGCCAACCTCCAGGTCGGCGACGATCGCCTGCGCGGCGCGCTCGGTCACCCCGACCTCGTCGGCGACGTCCCGCAGCCGGGCGGTGGGGTTGCGGGCGATGGCGAGCAGCACGTGCGCGTGGTTGGTGAGGAACGTCCAGTTCCGGGTGCTCCCGTTCTGCGCAGTCGTCGCCATGCCCGCCATCGTATGGCCAGTCCATCGGGTTTTCCGCCCTGGCTCCCCTGGCTCCGCCTCCCGGCCGGCAGCCCGCGGGACGCCGCGACGAAACATCACGTCGACGCCGGGGCAAAGTATGAAATCCGTATCACGTATACCTTGACGTATCTTCTGCTACGTGTGACGGTGGGCGGCGAGGCCGCCTCCGTCGCCGGCCGGGTGTGACCAGGCCGATCTCGTGAGGGACCGAGGTGAGGCAATGACCCTGACCGATCCGACGCAGGCGCTCGCCGAGCTGCACGCCGGCAACCGGCGCTTCGTGACGGGCGCGCAGCGCCACCCCAACCAGGACTCGCTGCACCGGGCGGCGGTCGCCGACGGCCAGCACCCGTTCGCGGTGATCGTCGGCTGCTCCGACTCCCGCCTCGCCGCCGAGATCATCTTTGACCGGGGTCTGGGTGACCTCTTCGTGGTCCGTACCGCCGGGCACACCGCCGGCCCCGAGGTGCTCGGCAGCGTCGAGTACGCGGTGAGCGTCCTGGGCACCCCGCTGGTGGTGGTGCTCGGCCACGACTCCTGCGGGGCGGTCCAGGCCGCCCGGGACGCCGCGCGAACCGGCACGCCGCCGGTCGGGCACCTGCGGGCGGTGGTGGACGCGGTGGCGCCCAGCCTCCGGCGGGCCGCCGAGCAGGGCGTCGACGACGTCGACGGGATTGTCGACATTCACATCGCGCACACCGTCGAGGCGCTGCTGGGCAACTCCGCCGTACTGGCCGCCGCGGTCGCCGAGGGGCGGTGCGCGGTGGTCGGCATGTCGTACCGGCTGGCCGCCGGTGAGGTGCGGACGGTGGCCGCGGTGCCGAGCGCCGTGCCGGCCCAGGCCGGCGATCGGGCGACCGCCGTCGCCGGCTGACCCCCCCCGCACGCGACGAGGGCCGCCCCCACCGGGGACGGCCCTCGTTCGGTACGCGCCGCGCGCTAGAGCATCGACATGTGCACGTGGTCGGTGTGGTTCGACGGTCCGCTGTACGACTTCCACCCGGTCGCCGGGAACCAGATCTGCCGGTTCCAGATCACGTAGTAGATGCCGAGCCGGTCGGCGTTGCGGATCAGGAACGCGGCCAGGTTGTTGCCGTACATCCGGGTGTCGTTGTTGTGCCAGGGCGCGAAGCCGCTCCGCTGCAACGACCAGTCGCAGGCCTTGCCCTTCGGGTGCTCCCACGGTCCACCGGGCCGGTAGCAGCCCGCGAACCGGTTGAAGCCGGCGCGCCGGACCTCCTTGTACGCGTGCAGGGTGCGCGGCGTGATGGTGCCGGAGGTGGTCGGGTCGTCCTCGGTACGCGACTCGGGACGCCAGCTGCCGTCCGCCATCCGGCCGGGGCCGATCCGGGCCACCGGCGAGGTCGCGTCGACCAGGCCGCCGGTGAAGCCCCGGCCACCGACCAGCTGGAGGGCCTTCTCCGCCTCCCGGCTCTCCCGGGCCATGTCGTTGGTGAGCTTCTGCTGCTCGCGCACCTCGGCGTCCAGCGCCAGCTTGGCCTGCTCCGCGCGGTTCTTGGCGGCGGTGACCTTGGCCAGCTTCTGCGCGTTGACCATGTTCAGCTCGTCCAGGGCGGCGGCTCGCCGGACGAACGAGTCGGGGGCGTCACTCTCCAGCAGCATCGCCACCGCGCCGATCCGGCCGGTCCGGTACGACTGCGCCGCGATCTGCGAGACCGTCGGCTGCAACGCCGCCAGCTCGTCCTGCGCGCGCCGCACCTCCAGCGCGAGCTGCTGCTGGCGCTTCTTGGACTTCTCCAGCTGCGTCTTGGCCTTCGAGTACTCGCGGTTGCGCAGCTCGATGACGTCGGTGAGCAGCTTGGGCTCGTCGTCCTCCTCGTGCCCGGAGGGGGTGGGGGTCGAGGGCGCGGCGATCGCGGCTGTCGGCCCGCCGAGGATGGCCAGAGCGGCGAACACGGCCACCACCGGAGTCAACCAGCGGCGCAGGGGTGCCGTCACAGTGTTCCCTTCCGTCGACCGCCGACCGGGTTAGCTGACGGGTTCGGGACGGAAGTGGCCCCTACCGCTCGCGCGGATTCACCCCATGTACCTGGTTCCCCGGTTCGCCTCGCGGCGATTGGGCGGCGGCACCGCAGGCGCCGCTGCGCGCCTTCGGCGGTGACCGGCAGCGAGGTTACCCGAGAGTCGTACCGGGGATCTACGTCCAGAACCCGACTAAAAGCGTTATTTCGTCGTAGCGATGCGTGACGAGTGACGCGTTCGTCAGGTTCCGCGTCGGCGTCGGTCACGCAGCGGAGTGTCACCATGCGGTGTCCGTGCTCCTTTCCGGGTCGGGCCACCGTGCGGGGGCCGGGGTGGACGGTCCGCCGGGACGCGACGCGCTCAGCGCCTCGAGCGCCGCGTCCCGGTCGGCGGAGGGGCGGGGCGTGGGTGCCGGTCCGGTGTCCCGGGCCGGGTCGTCGGCCGGGCCACGACCGGCGGTGGCGACCAGCGCGGCCAGAGCGGTGGTCAGCGGTACAGCGGCGACCAGGCCGAGCGTCGCCACCGCGCTGCGGACGATCTCCTGGGCCAGGAACTCGCTGGTGAGGATCTGGCTCACCGGCCGGCTGTCGGCGGTGAGCAGGAGCAGCAGCGGCAGCGAGGCGCCCGCGTAGGCGAGCACGATGGTGTTCACCGTGGAGGCGATGTGCGCCCGGCCGACCCGGGTGGCGGCCCGGTAGAGCTGCGTCCGGGACAGTCCGGGGTTGGCGTGCGCCAGCTCGGTGACGGTGGCGGCCTGGGTGACGGTGACGTCGTCGAGCACGCCGAGCGAGCCGATGATGATGCCGGCCAGCAGCAGCCCGTGCAGGTCGACGTCGCGCTGGTACATCGACAGCGTGGTGGCCTCCTCGCTGCCGAACCCGGTCAGGTGGGTGGCGGCGGTGGCCAGACTGCCGAGCACTCCGGTCAGCACCAGGCTGCCGAGCGTGCCGAGGACCGCCACCGAGGTCTGCGCGGTGATCCCGTGGGTCAGGTACAGCACCACGAACATGATCAGCGCGGAGCCGGTGATCGCGATCAGCAGCGGCGAGCCGCCCGCCGCGATGCCGGGTACGACGAAGGCCAGCAGGATGGCGAAGCTGGCGCCCAGCCCGGCCAGCGCGGCCAGCCCGCGCAGCCGGCCGAACGCCACGATCGCCGCCGCGAAGAGCGCCACCAGCCACACCAGGGGCTTGCCCCGCTGGTGTTCGGCGATCTGGTAACTGGTGGCGGTGGGGTTGGCCGGGTCGGCGAGCTGGACCAGCACCACCTCGTCGCCCACCGCCACGGTGGGCGCACCCGGGCCGGCGGGCACCGGGGTCTCCACCTGCTGGCCGCTGTCCGGGCCCTGCTCGACCTTGACCGTCACGGTCCCGCACGGGCCCTCGGCCGCGCCGGGCGCCTCCGGCGTCGGTGGGCAGGGTTCGGTCACCACCCGGGTCACCGTGCCGTGGTGGCGCGCCGGCTCGGCGCCGCCGTCGGCCGGCCGCGAGTCGCGCGGCCACAGCACCAGGGCGGCGATCACCGTGATGACGAACAGCGGGACCACCGTCGCGACGAGGATCCGCCGCACCCCCGGTGGGGCGGACGGAGCGGGACGGGTGTGGTCGGCGCCCATTGCGAGTCTCCCAACGATCCAGGGCGGGGTACGTGTCAGCCGGCCGGTCGGTTCACCGGCGGAACGTGCGTGGCGGAACGCGTACCCCGATGTGGGCCCTGGGTGCCGGCGTGCTCACCCAGGGCGACCGGGCGGCGTGGTCGCCCGGTGTGTCGACCCGCCCGGGCGGTCGCCCACGGCCGCCGAGCCCGGCGCGGTACGCGGGCCGGCGGCAGCTGCGGCGGATGGCGAGTCATGGCCGGAGAATGGTAGCCAGGTTCGGTGCGGGTCCGCCCGGTTCGTGCCATCGGCAGCGCGTCCACCGGGCATCGTGGGGGCATGGACCAGCACGCCGGACAGTCCGGGCCCCCGGGGTCGGACCGGCACCGGGGGCACGACAAGCACGCCGGCCACGACCCGGAGATGTTCCGCCGCCGGTTCTGGCTCTGCCTGGCGCTGACCCTGCCCGTGGTCGCCACCAGCCACATGGTGATGGAGTGGTTCGGCTACTCGCTGGAGTTCCCCGGCCGGTCCCTGGTCGGGCCGGTGCTCGGCTCGGTGGTCTTCTGGTGGGGTGGCTGGCCGTTCCTCGTCGGCGCGGTGCGCGAGGTGCGCGACCGGGCCCCGGGGATGATGCTGCTGATCGGGATGGCGATCACCGTCGCGTACGCCGCCTCGCTCGCCACCAGCCTCGGCGCCTTCGAGCTGGACTTCTGGTGGGAGCTGGCCGCCCTGGTCACCATCATGCTGCTGGGGCACTGGCAGGAGATGAAGGCCGTCGGGCAGGCGCGGGGTGCGCTCGCGGCGCTGGCCGCGCTGCTTCCCGACGAGGCCGAGCGGGTCGGGCCGCAGGGCGGCACCGAACGGGTGCCGGTGAGCGGGCTGCGGGTGGCCGACGTGGTGCTGGTCCGTCCCGGTGGCCGGGTGCCGGCCGACGGGCGGATCGTCGACGGGGCCGCCGAGCTGGACGAGTCGATGGTCACCGGTGAGTCCCGCCCGGTCTCCCGGGCGGTCGGGGACCGGGTGGTGGCCGGCACCGTCGCCGCCGACTCGGCGATCCGGGTCCGGGTGGAGGCCGTCGGCGACCAGACCACCCTCGCCGGCATCCAGCGCCTCGTGGCGCAGGCGCAGCAGTCCGGCGGACGGGCGCAGGCGCTGGCGGACCGCTTCGCCGCCTGGCTCTTCTACATCGCCACCGGCACCGCCGTGCTGACCGTCGTGGTGTGGACCGCGCTGGGCGCGCGGGACGAGGCCGTGGTGCGGACCGTGACGGTGCTGGTGATCGCCTGCCCGCACGCGCTCGGCCTGGCCATCCCGCTGGTGATCGCGCTCTCCACCGCGTTGGCCGCCCGCTCCGGCGTGCTGGTCCGCGACCGGCTCGCGCTGGAACGGATGCGGACCGTGGACGTGGTGCTCTTCGACAAGACCGGCACCCTCACCAAGGGGGAGCACGCGGTGGTCGGGGTGGCGCCGCGCCAGGGACCGGCGAGGACGAGGTGCTGCGGCTCGCCGCCGGCGTCGAGGCGGACAGCGAACACCCGCTGGCCCGGGCGATCGTCGCGGCCGCCGCCGAGGGACCGGCGAGGACGAGGTGCTGCGGCTCGCCGCCGGCGTCGAGGCGGACAGCGAACACCCGCTGGCCCGGGCGATCGTCGCGGCCGCCGCCGAGCGCGGC
>NZ_JAEVHN010000314.1:0-6953 GCF_016803375.1 Micromonospora sp. 4G55 | reverse complement strand
TTCGCCGCCACCACGCTGCTGCTCGGCCGGCGCGGCTTCGGCCTCGGCGACGCCAAACTCGCGCTGAGCGTGGGCATGCTGCTCGGCTGGTACGGCTGGCCGGTGCTGGTCGCCGGGCTGCTGCTCACCTTCGCCCTGTCGGCGGTGGTCAGCCTCGCGCTGCTGCTGGCCCGCCGGGTCAGCTGGTCGAGCCACCTCCCCTTCGGCCCCTTCCTGATCCTCGGCACCTGCGCCGCCCTCCTCCTCCCCACCTGACCCCACCCGCCCCGGCCCGCCAACCCACTCGGTGATCAAGAGGTTTGCGTCAGGGAGAGCCCTTTCCCGAGACGCAAACTTCTTGATCACCGGGGTTCCGGCCGAGCCGGGGTGGGGCCGGTCGGGCGGTCAGGGATGCTCGGCGGTGGCCGGGAGTCGGTCCGGGTGGGTGGTGTGGCGGGCCAGCAGGTCGGCGACGGGGCGGGCGATCAGCGGCGTGCCGGCCAGCGTCACCAGGGCGCCGAGGAACAGGCCGGCGGCCACGTCGTGCGGGTAGTGCACGCCGACGAAGACCCGGGAGAGCGCGGCGAGCAGCGCCAGCGGCGCGGCGACCAGCCCGAGCCGGCGGGAGAGCAGCAGGGTGGGCCGCGGCGAGCGCGCCGGCGATGGTGGCGTGGTTGCTCGGGAAGGACCAGTCGCCGACCGGCGGGCAGTGCCCGGCCACCACGGTCGCGACTTGCCGGCAGGGTCGATCCTCGTCGAAGACGGTCTTCAGCGCCTCGCTGCCCGCGTACGCGAGGACCACGGTGACCGGCGCGACCAGCGCGACCGCCCGGTCCCACGGCCCGCCGCGCAGCAGCCGGGGCGCGGCGGCGAACAGGAACAGCGCGCCGAGCAGCAGGATCGCCGCCTCGGTGAAGTGCCCCGCGAACCACTGCACCGACGACGGGGTGGAGTCAGCGACGTCGGTGATCTCCCGGTACCACTCCACGCTGATGTCGGGAACGTCCGTCGTATCGGTCTGCACCATGCCTCACCTCACCAAATGTTCATACCCCGTTTACCTCGGGCAGACGGTACGAATGACGGAGGCGGCCGGCACCGTGCGATGGTGAGGGTTTGGCCCTGACCTTCGTCTCAGCGACTTCACAGCCCGGGGCGGATTGGCTGGCCGCCGACCACGGGTAACGGGAGTTCCGTGCGTAGTGACGAGAACTGGCTGGTGCGGCGTACCGCGGCCGACAGCGACCGGCTCGGCGAGACCGAGTCGGTCTTCGCGCTCAGCAACGGCTGGGTGGGCTGGCGCGGCATGCTGGACGAGGGCGAGCCGTACGGGATGTCCGGCAGCTACCTCAACGGCTTCCACGAGCAGCGCGAACTCAGCTACCCGGAGGACGGGTACGCCTTCCCGCAGCGCAGCGACACCGTGGTCAGCGCGCCCAACGCCGCCCTGATCCGGCTCTGGGTGGGCGGCGACGAGCTGGACCTGCGCACCGGGACGCTGCGCGCCCACGAGCGGGTGCTCGACCTGCGCGCCGGCGTGGTGCGCCGGGACACCGAGTGGATCTCGCCGGGCGGGCACGGGGTCCGCGTTCGCAGCACCCGGCTGGTGTCGCTGCCCCGGCACCCGATCGCCGCCGTCCGCTACGAGGTCGAGCCCTTGGGCGACGCGCCGGTCGAACTCCGGCTCTGCTCGGACGTGCAGGCCAACGAGCGGGTGCCGGAGCGCCCCGACGATCCCCGGGCCGCCTCGGTGATCCGCGACCCGCTGAACGCCGAGGCCCACCGCTGCGACGGCGGCTCCGGCGTGCTGGTGCACCGCACCGACCGCAGCGCCCAGCGGGTCGCGGTCGCGGTCACCCACGAGTCCGAGGTTCCGGAGGGCTTCGCCACCTCCGACGACTGCACCGCCGACCGCCTCCGGATGTGCGTCGAGGGCCGGCTGCGCCCCGGCCAGCGGCTGCGGATCACCAAGTACGCCGCGCACGAGTGCACGCCCGTCGACGGCATGGCGGCGAACGAGCTGGCCGACCTGGTCGCCGCCGAGGCCGACGCGGCCCGGGAGTACGGCTTCGACGCCCTCCTCGCCGACCAGCGGGCCGCCCTCGACGGGCACTGGCAGACCGCCGACGTGGAACTCGACGGCGACCCCGAGCTCCAGCAGGCCATCCGGTTCGCCGTCTTCCACCTGCTCCAGGCCGGCCGGGCCGAGGGCGACCGGACCATTGCGGCGAAGGGGCTGACCGGCAACGGCTACGACGGGCACGTCCTCTGGGACACCGAGGGCTACGTGCTGCCGGTGCTGACGTACCTGGCGCCGGAGGTGACCCGGTCGGCGCTGCGCTGGCGGCACGCCCACCTGCCCGAGGCCCGGGAGCGTGCCGCCGAGCTGCGGCTGCCCGGCGCGACCTTCCCGTGGCGGACCATCAGCGGCCGGGAGTGCTCCGGCTACTGGCCCGCCGGCACCGCCGCCCTGCACGTCAACGCCGACATCGCCGACGCGGTGCTGCGCTACGTCGCGGCCACCGGGGACGACGACCTGCTCGCCGGGGTCGGGCTGGAGCTGCTGGTCGCCTCGGCCCGGCTCTGGCACGGCTTCGGGTACTTCTCGGACGAAGGCGCCTTCCACATCACCGGCGTCACCGGCCCGGACGAGTACGCCGCCCTGGTCGACGACAACCTCTTCACCAACGTGATGGCCCGGCGCAACCTGCTCGGCGCCGCCGACGCCGCCGAACGGCACCCCGGGCGCGCCGGGGAACTGGGCGTCAGCCCGGCCGAGATCACCGGCTGGCGGGCCGCCGCCGACGCGGTCCACCTCCCGTACGACGGCAAGCGGGGCGTGCACCAGCAGGCGGCCGGCTTCACGGAGCAGCCCGAGTGGGACTTCGCCGCGCTGACCGAGGACGACTACCCGCTGCTGCTGCACTTTCCCTATCTGGAGCTCTACCGCAAGCAGGTGGTCAAGCAGGCCGACCTGGTGCTGGCCATGCAGCGCTGCCCCGGCGAGTTCACCGCCGACGAGAAGCGGCGCAACTTCGCCTACTACCAGGCCCGGACCGTCCGCGACTCGTCGCTCTCCGCCGCCTCGCAGGCGGTGCTCGCCGCCGAGATCGGGCACCTGGACCTGGCGTACGACCTGTTCGCCGAGGCGGCGCTGCACGACCTGGCAGACCTGGGGGACAAGACCAGCGACGGGCTGCACCTGGCCGCGCTGGCCGGCGCCTGGACGGCGGTGGTGGAGGGCTTCGGCGGGCTGCGCGACCAGCGGGGCGAGCTGTCCTTCGACCCTCGGCTGCCGGCCCGGCTCGACCGGCTGGCCTTCGGGCTGCGCTGGCGCGGGCAGCGGCTGCGGGTCACCCTCACCCGGGACGAGGCCCGCTACGAGTTGCCCGACGCCGCCCCGGAGGTCGAGGTCACGCTCCGGCACGCCGGGGAGCCGGTGACCGTCACCGGTCAGACGGCGCTGACCCGGCCCATGCCGCCGGTGCCGAACCCGGGCCCCGAGCCGCCGTCCCCGGCCGGCCGGCGTCCCGCCCGCCGCTCGGCCGGCTAGGGTGGCGCGGGTGCCGGAACTCCAGCGTCTGACGCCCGACCACGCTCCCGCGCTGCTGACGTTCGAGCGGGAGAACCGCGCGTACTTCGCCCGCAGCGTGCCGGACCGGGGCGACGACTACTTCGCGCAATTCGCCGCCCGGCACGCCGCGCTGCTCGCCGAGCAGGAGACCGGCAACTGCCACTTCCACGTCCTGGTCGACGACGACGGCGAGGTGCTGGGTCGGTTCAACCTGGTCGACGTTGCCGACGGCGAGGCCGACCTGGGCTACCGGGTCGCCGAACGGGCCGCCGGGCGCGGCCTGGCCACCGCCGGCGTTCGGCAGGTGTGCGACCTGGCCCGCGACGCGTACGGGTTGGTCCGGCTGACCGCCTCGGCGACGCTGGACAACGCCGGCTCGCTGGCGGTGCTGCGCCGGGCCGGTTTCACGCCGGTCGGTGAGGTGCTGCTCGACGGCCACCCCGGGCTGCGCCACGTCAGGGAACTGGCCGACTGACCCCGCTCGCCATCCGCTCCCGCACCGCTTCCAGCGCCTCGAAGGCGTACGCCCAGTTGTGGCACTTGAAGCTGCGCAGCCCCTCGATCGGGGTGTGGCAGTCGACGCAGTGCACCCCGGCGATCCCGTCCGGCACCTCGGTGTTGACGTACTTGCGGTCGCCGAGGATGACGGTGGCGATCATCGCTGTGTCGTGCACGCCCTTCAGCGCCGAGGAGACGATGTCCAACCAGGTCTGCCGGCGGCCGCACTTCGGACAGTCCGGCTCGTCGCCGCTGACCCAGAGCGGCGCCCCGATGCTCGCCGCCGGCATCCCGAGCAGCTTCTCGATCCGCCGCACGTCGTGTTCCGGAGTGACCCACCGGTGCCGCCCGGGCAGCGCCGCGGGCGAGTCGTACACGGCTCGGAACAGGACCGGATCGACCTCGACGGTCTCCCGCTGACGGGTCATCGCGTACCTCCTCGGCGACGGTCGTGCCCCCGTCGTACGGCAGCGGCGGACGCACGGCAGCCGGATCACCGACACGACGGGTCAGCGTAGCGTCGCTGCGGGTGCTAGACATGCAGGCGCGACGTCGCCGAGCGAGGGGAGTTTCCGGTGGTCGCGCCGACCGACGCCGAGCTGCGGCCCAACGTCGCCCGGATGTACGACTACTTCCTGGGTGGCTGCCACAACTTCGCCGCCGACCGGGCCGCCGCCGAGCAGATCCTGTCGATCTTCCCGGACACCGGCGTCGCCGCCCAGGCCAACCGCCACTTCCTGCGCCGGGCCGTCCGGTTCGCCGCCGAGCGGGGCGTACGCCAGTTCCTCGACATCGGCGCGGGCCTGCCCACCCAGGGCAACGTGCACGAGATCGTCCGTCAGGTCGCACCCGACTCGCGGGTGGTCTACGTCGACGTCGACGAGGTCGCCGTCGCGTACGCCCGGCGGCTGCTGCCCACCGACGACGGCACGGTGGTCGTCCGCGCCGACCTGCGCCGCCCGGACGAACTGCTCGCCCACCCCGACGTGCGGTCCTTCCTCGACCTCGACCGGCCGGTCGCGGTGCTGCTGGTGGCGGTGCTGCACTTCGTCACCGACGCGGAGGACCCGTACGCCGCGGTGGCCCGGCTGCGCGACGCCACCGTTCCCGGCAGCCTCCTGGTGGTCTCCCACCTCACCTCCGACGGCGCGCCGCCGCTGCCGGCCCAGCGGGGCACGGCGGTCTACCAGCGCAGCAGCGCGCCGCTGGTGCCCCGCACGCACGCCGACATCCTGCGCTTCCTCGACGGGTACGACCTGGTCGAGCCCGGCCTGGTGCGGGTGGCCGAGTGGCGGCCGGACGGCGAGCCGCAGCAACGCGTCTCCCACGGGTACGGCGGCGTCGGCGTCCGCCGCTGACCCACTCCCGGGCGGAAACCCTCCCCGTTCGGACACCTGTCGGCGGGCGCCCGGCCTGGTGTGATTCCTGGCGGGCGCTGTCGGCCACGTCCTCCGGCCCGGCGCCCGGCGCACCGGGGGAGGCGTGCGCCGGCGACCTCGTGGACCCTTCGCGGGGGCGCGACACGCCTGGAGGAAACAGGGGGTGTGCCCTCCGGGCCGCGTGGGACGTGGCCCGGAGGGGCACGCGTACGTCAGCCGGGGAGCCCCGCCGCCCCTCGGCGCACCGCTTCGCCGGCCAGCCGGGACCGGCGCCGCTCGTCGTTGGTGACCAGCCCGAACTTGTCGTACAGGTTGGTCAGGTGCTTCTTCACGGCGCTCTCGCTGACGCCGAGCGCGGTGGCCAGCGCCCGCACGGTGGGCGGCTCGGGGAAGGCGCTGCCGCCCTCGACGTACGGGCGGCAGAGCACCTCGACCAGTTCCTGTTCCCGCCGGGTCAGCGCCGGGGGCGCCGGCGGCGGCTCGACGCCCACCGTCCGGGTGCCGGTGAGTTCCGCCGGCGCGCGGAACAGCAGCCGGGCCGGGCCGATCTCCACCCGGTCGCCGTCGCGCAGCAGCCGGGCCTCCCGCACCGGGGCGCCGTTGACGGTGGTGCCGTTGGTGCTGCCCAGATCGCGGATCGTCCAGCCGGACGGGAACCGTTCCACCAGGGCGTGCAGCCGGGAGACCAGTTTGCTGTCGATGGGCAGCTCGTTGCCGGGCGCCCGGCCGATGGTCAACGCGTCGGTGGTCAGCGGCACCAGCCGGACCGCGCCCACCCCGTGGACCTCGAGGTATCCGGCGGTCACCGGTCGCACCAGGGCTCGGTGGTCGCGGTGGTGGCCACCTGAGACCGGTCGGCGGTGACCGTCGCCGTCGCCGTGGTGCACCGCCCCGCCGACGGGTACGGCTCGGTCCACAGCTCGTACGGCTGCCCGACCGCGCGCTGCCGGGCGGGCGTGGGCCGGTCGGCGCGTACCCCCAGGTCGACGGTCCAGGTGCCGCCGCCGGTGGCCGCGTTGTCCCGGTACTGCTTCCACACCCAGACGTACGCCATCGTGGCCCGGCAGCTCGGCGACCAGTACTGCTTGACGGAGATCGCCCGCAGCCCGCCCGCGTGCCCGTACGCGGACGCGCCGACCTGGTAGGCGTCGGCGTAGCAGGGGCCGGGCGGCGCGTCGTCCCGGCTCGCGGACCGGGGTCGGCCGGTGCCGACGACCGGGGTGGCGAACCGCCGGCCGTCCACGGTCAGCTCGAGCGACGCCCGGATCGGTCCGGCGGCGTGCGGGACGGCGACCAGCCGCACCGCGCACCGGTCGCCCGGCGCGAGCGGTCGGGTGGTGCACCCGTCCGCGACGATCCGCAGGTCGCCCCGGGACGGCCCGATCAGCGTCAACCCGGTCAACCGCACCGGCGTCCGCGCGGTTACCGACGGCCACCACCTGCTCGGGGCGACTCGGCGTTGAGTTCCAGCTCGCCGAAGGGCACCTGGGCCGGCAGCTCCACCGGGGCGGGCGTGGGCAGCG
>NZ_JAEVHN010000313.1:0-6962 GCF_016803375.1 Micromonospora sp. 4G55 | reverse complement strand
TGTCCCAGGCCCTCGGCCTGCTCGCCCAGGTCCTGCACGCCGACGGCGTGCACACCGTCGCGGTCGAGGACCCGGGCTCGCTCGGCGTCCGCCAGCACCTGCGCAACTGGCGGCTGGACACCCGCCGGTCGCGGTCGACGCGCACGGGCTGCGGGTCGGCGAACTGGCCGCCGCCGGCCATCCCGCCGTCCTGCTCACCCCGGCCCACCAGTTCCCGACCGGCGTGGTGCTGCACGGCGACCGCCGACGCCAGCTCCTCGACTGGGCGCGGCGCGGCGGGCTCGGTCCTGGAGGACGACGTACGACGCCGAGCACCGGTACGACCGCCCGCCCGTGCCGCCCTGCGCGGCGCGCTGCCCGAGCGGGTCTGCTACACCGGCAGCGTCTCCAAGCTGCTCGCCCCCGCCCTGCGGGTGGGCTGGGTGCTGGTGCCCCCGCGCCACCTCGACGCCCTGGTGGCGGCGAAGCGGATGGCGGACCTCGGCAACGCCGTCCTGCCGCAACTGGTGCTGGCCGAGCTGATGACCTCCGGCGACCTGGACCGGCACCTGCGGCTGCTGCGCCGCCGGCACGTACGCCGTCGGGACGCGATGATCCGCGCCATCGCCGCGTACCTGCCGGGGGCCACGGTGCACGGTGCGGCGGCCGGGCTGCACCTGACCGTCACCTTCGCCGGCGACGTGCCCGACGCGGACCTCGCCGCCGCCACGCTGCGCCGGGGGGTGAAGACCCAGCCGCTGTCCTGGCACGCGCAGCGCCCGTACCCGCCCGGACTGGTCCTCGGCTACGCGGCGAACACCGCGAGCGAGATCGAGGAGGGCATCGCCACGATCGGCGCGGTGCTCCGCGGCCGTCCGGGTCCCGCGTGACCTCAGGGACGTGGTCGCCGGCCCGGTGTCGAGGCCGCCACCTCCGGGGAGCGGGGCTCCGATGACGGGGCGGTCGCGGTCCGGTAGAGGGCGGCGAGTCCGACCGCCGTCTCCGCCAGCAGGTCGCGCAGCTCGGCCGGAGCGAGGACCTCCACCTCGGCGCCGAGCCGCAGCAGGTCGCCGTGGGCGTGGGCCAGCGACTCGATCGGCACCACGTGGTGACCCAGCCGTCGGCGTCGGGGGCGCCCGCGCCCGCCTCGGCCGCCGCGACCACCACCGCACTGCCGATCTCCCGGAGCCGCTCCCGGCCGGCGGGGGAGAGCCGGATCGACGCTTCGTCCCGGTGCAGGCGGGCCCGGAAGTCCATGACGTGGGTCCGCCACCAGGTCGGCAGGTCGAAGTCGGCCGGCCGCTCGAAGGTCTCCGGCAGGGCGGTCAGGTCGAGGATCTGGTTGACGCGATAGCTGGCCGGCCCGTTTCCCCCCGTCGGCGACCACGTACCAGCGGCCGCCCTTGAGGACCAGCCCGTACGGCGCCAGCACGGTCGTCCGCTCGCCGCGCCAACTGCGGTAGCGCACCCGCAACCGGTGCTGCCGCCACACCGCGTCCGCCGTGGACGCCAGGTACGGCGAGGCGTCACCGTCGGAGTACCAGCTCGGGGTGTCCAGGTGGAACCGCTGGCGCAGCGCCTCGGCCCGGTCCCGCAGCGCCGCCGGCAGCGCGGCGTCCAACTTCAGTTGCAGCGCGGCGACCACGGCGCCGTAGCCGAGCTCGGCGGCCGGGCCGGGCAGCCCGGCGAGGAACAGCCGCTCGGCCTCCTCGGTGGTCAGCCCGGTCAGCCGGGTGCGGTAGCCGTCGAGCAGTTGGTAACCGCCGGCGTGCCCGGCCTCGCCGTAGAGCGGAATGCCGGCGGCGTGCAGCGACTCGACGTCCCGGTAGATGGTGCGGGTGGAGACCGCCAACCGTTCGGCGAGGGCCGCGGCGGTCATCCGGCCGTGCGTCTGGAGCAGGAGCAGGACCGAGAGGAGGCGACTGGCGCGCATTCCGCTGACAGTAGTTGTCAGTGGACCGGGTCTACCGTCCCGGCATGGCTTTCCGAGACAAGGAGCTGCGGGCGCCCGGACCGGTCACGGTCGCCGGGCGGCAGCTCAAGCGCTATCACATCGACCAACCGGAGCCGCGCCTCACGCCGGAGGTGGAGCGCGCCGCGTACGCCTTCCTGCCCCGCCTGCTGCCGCCGCCCGACGGCAGCACCCCACCGGCCGGGTGGGTGGTGCTGCACCGGGGCGCGGACACCGGCGCCTACCTGCTGGCGTACACCTGGTTCTGGGACAACGTGGTGGAGTGTCGGATCGCGGTGGCCGGGCAACCGGCGCTGCGGTGCCCGGACGACGACCCGGCGCACTTCGTGCCGCTGGACCGGCCCGGGGTGGGCTGCGTCTGGGAACTCGGCGTGCTGGAGCACGAGCGGGCCGCCTGGGTCCGCCACGTCCTGAGCCCGGACGCCCCGGACCTGGCCGGCTACCTGGCCGACAGCCGGGTGGACGGACCGGTGGGCCGGTGAGCGGCGACTTCGACTTCCTGGTCGGCCGGTGGGACGTCGTCAACCGTCGGCTGACCCGGCGGCACGTCGGCAGCGACGACTGGGACGAGTTTCCGGCCACCATGCTCGCCCACCGGTTCTTCGACGGGGCGGGCAGCTTCGACGAGATGACCTGCCCGACCAGGGGCTTCTCCGGCGCCACCGTGCGGATCTTCGATCCGGTCTCGGCGCGGTGGTCGATCTACTGGATGCACAGCCGGCGCGGCCTGCTGGAACTGCCTCCGGTCGTCGGCGGATTCACCGACGGGGTGGGCACCTTCTACGCCGACGACACCGACGAGGGCCGCCCGATCCGGTGCCGGTTCGTCTGGTCCGGCATCACCGCCACCTCCTGCCGGTGGGAACAGGCGTTCTCCACCGACGACGGCGCGACCTGGGAGACCAACTGGGTCATGGAGTTCAGCCGGGCCGGCTGAGCGGTCGGGGGCGTGGCGGCACGGCCGCCACGCCCTCAGCTCGGATCGGTGGTGCGGTAGATGCCGGTCAGCCAGACGTCGAGCAGCACGTCCACCACGTCCCGCTCGGCCACGGCCGGCCCGTCGCCGGCGAAGGTCGCGTACCAGACCCGCTCGTTCATCGAGTTCAGCGCGATCGCCAGGTCCCGCGCGGGCAGGCCCGGCGGCGCGGCGCCCCGGCGGCGTTCCGCCTCGATGGCGGCCTCCACCGCCTGCACCCAGCGCTCCAGCACCCGGGCCCAGAGCCGGCGCACCTCGGCGTTGGTGCCGCGCACCTCGGCGCAGGCCAGCACCACGGCCCGGTGGCCGCCGAAGGTGGCGTGGAACCGGCTGATCAGTTCCCGCCACCGGGCCCGGGGGTTCTCGCCGAGGTGGACCAGCACGTCCCCGGCGGCGGTGTCGGCCTCCTCGGTGACCCGGTCCAGCAGGGTCAGCAGCACCGCGTCCTTCGAGGGGAAGTAGAAGTAGAAGGTCGGCCGGGAGATGCCCGCGCCCCGGGCCAGGTCGTCGATGGAGATCTCGCCGAACGCGCGCCGCTCCAGCAGCCGCTCGGCGGTCGCCAGGATGGCCAGCTCGCGGTCGTCGCCCGCGGACCGTCCGGCCCGCCGTCCGCGCCCGGCCGCGGCGCCGGTGGAGGTACGGACGGTCGTCATGAACGCCGATGTTACACGCGCTCGACAGGGTGTCGATTGCTCTCGACAGAGTGTTGACGGGCGTCGACGGTGGTGGATAGTGTCCGTCCACCGCCTCAGCCAGGGAGTTGCCATGGCCTCCGACCACGTCGACGTGCTCATCGTCGGAGCCGGCCTGTCCGGCGTCGGCGCGGCCTGCCATCTGCGGCGCAACTGTCCGGACAAGACGTACGCGGTGCTCGAGGCCCGCGACGCGATCGGCGGCACCTGGGACCTGTTCCGCTACCCGGGCATCCGCTCCGATTCGGACATGTTCACCCTCGGCTACTCCTTCAAGCCGTGGACCGACGCGAAGGCCATCGCCGACGGCGACGCCATCCGCCGCTACGTGCGCGAGACCGCCCGCGAGTACGGCGTCGAGGAGCACATCCGCTTCCACCACCGCGTCCTACGCGCCGAGTGGGACAGTGCGAGCGCCCGGTGGACCGTTCACGCGCACCGCGACGACACCGGCGAGGACGTCGTCCTCACCTGCGCGTTCCTCTTCGCCTGCTCCGGCTACTACCGCTACGACGCCGGCTACACGCCCGAGTTCCCCGGAGCCGAGCGGTTCACCGGGGAGCTGGTGCACCCGCAGCACTGGCCGGAGGACCTGGACCACACCGGCAAGCGGGTGGTGGTGATCGGCAGCGGCGCCACGGCGGTCACCCTGGTCCCCGCGATGGCCGAACGCGCCGCCCACGTCACCATGCTCCAGCGCTCACCCACGTACGTCATCTCGCTGCCCTCGCGCGACGTGGTCGCCGACACGTTGCGGCGCTGGCTGCCGGCGAAGGCCGCGTATCCGGTGGTGCGCTGGAAGAACGTGCTGCTCGGCACGATCAACTTCCAACTCAGCCGGCGCGCTCCCAAGCTGGTCAGGTCGTTGCTGCTGCGGGCCGCCAAGGGTCGCCTGCCGGCCGGGTACGACGTCGACCGGCACTTCTCGCCCCGCTACGACCCCTGGGACCAGCGGCTCTGTGTGGTCCCCGACGGTAACCTGTTCGACGCGGTGCGGGCCGGCTCGGCGTCGGTGGTCACCGACACCGTCGACACCTTCACCGAGCGCGGGGTCCGGCTCGGCTCCGGCGAGGAGCTGCCCGCCGACATCGTGGTCACCGCCACCGGGCTCAACCTGCTCGCCCTCGGCGGGATGACCCTCGCGGTGGACGGCGTCGACGTCGACCTCGCGCAGACCGTCGCGTACAAGGGGATGATGCTCTCCGGCGTGCCGAACTTCGCGCTGACGATCGGCTACACCAACGCCTCCTGGACCCTGAAGGCCGACCTGGTCGCCACCTACGTCTGCCGGCTGCTGCGCCACCTCGACGCCACCGGCCAGCAGGTCGTCACTCCGGTCGCGCCGGGCTCCGGCGCGCTGGTGCCGCTGATCGACCTGAAGTCCGGGTACGTGCTGCGCAGCGTCGACGCGCTGCCGAAGCAGGGTGCCCGCGCCCCCTGGCGGCTGCACCAGAACTACGCCCGCGACGTGCTGCTGATGAAGCGCGGGCGGCTCGTCGACGAGGGCATCCGGTTCTCCCGCGCCACGCCGGCCGCCGCCGCGCCCGTACCGCCGACGCCCCGGTCGCCTGACCCGGGCTCCACCACCCGCACCGCAGAAGGAGAACGCCGTGCGAAGGTTCGTCTTCCCCGCCGGAACCGCCGTGGTCACCGGCGCCGCCAGCGGGATCGGTGAGGCGCTCGCCCACGGGCTGGCCCGGCGCGGCACCGACCTGGTGCTGCTCGACCGGGACGCCGACCGGCTCGACACCGTGGCGGCGGCGATCCGCGCCGCGCACCCCGACCGGCAGGTCGACACGCACCTGGTCGACCTGGCCGACCCGGCCGCCACCGACCGGGTCGCCGAGGAGATCCGGGCCCGGCACCCCCGGATCCGGCTGCTGGTCAACAACGCCGGGGTCGCCCTCGGCGGGCGGTTCGACCAGGTCACCCTCGACGAGTTCAACTGGGTGGTCGACATCAACTTCCGGGCGGTGGTGCGGCTGACCCACGCCCTGCTGCCGGCGCTCAAGGCCGAGCCCGGCGCCCACCTGGTCAACGTCTCCAGCCTCTTCGGACTGATCGCCCCCGCCGGCCAGGCCGCCTACTCGGCCAGCAAGTTCGCCGTGCGCGGCTTCACCGAGGCGCTGCGCCACGAGCTGGCGACGACGGCATCGGGGTGACCTCGGTGCACCCCGGCGGCATCGCCACCCGGATCGCCCGCAACGCCCGGATCGGCAGCGGCGTGGCCCCCGAGGAGTACGAGGCGGGGCTGCGGCAGTTCGAGAAACTGCTCTCCATCCCGCCCGCGAAGGCCGCCGAGGTGATCCTGCGTGGCGTCGAGCGGCGGCGCGGCCGGGTGCTGATCGGCTGGTCGGCGAAGCTGCCCGACCTGCTGGCCCGGGTCGCCCCCGCGTCGTACCACCGGGTGCTGGTGGCCGGGCTCAACCGGGGCGCCGCCGATCCGGCGCGCCAGGCCGGCCGAACGCCCACGGCGACCACGCCGGAGCTGTCCACGGGGGAGCGGGCATGACCGCCACGACCGACCCGCGCCCCCGGCACGTCACGGTGAACGGGCGCCGGGTGCGCCACCGGGTCGACGGCGACGGGCCGCCGGTGGTGCTGCTGCACGGCATCGGGCGCACCCTGCGCGACTTCACCGAGCAGCACGAGCTGCTCGCCCGCGGTTTCCGGGTGCACAGCGTCGACCTGCCCGGGTACGGCGGGTCGCTGCCGATGGCCGAGCCGTGCACCCTGCCGGCGCTCGGCCGCTTCGTCGGGCACTACCTCGACGCGGTCGGCGTCGACCAGCCGGCGCATCTGGTCGGCAACTCGCTCGGCGGGGCCGTCGCGATGCGCTTCGCCGTGACCGAGCCGGCCCGGGTGGCCAGCCTCGTGCTGATCAACAGCGCCGGGTTCGGTCAGGAGGTCACCGCCGCCCTGCGGGTGCTCGCCCTGCGCCCGTTCGGCCGGCTGCTGCTGCGCCCCAACCGGTCCTTCGCCCGCCGCGTCGAGCGTGCCCTGTTCCACGACGCGTCATTCGCCACCGAGGAGCGGATCGCGTACGCCCTGGAGGTGGCCCGGCAGCCGTACACCGCCCGGGTGATGCTGGAGACGTGCCGTGACCTCGGCACCTTCCGGGGCGTCCGCCCGCAGTGGCGCGAGGAGCTGCTGGCCGAGGTCTCCCGGCTCGACGTGCCGACCCTGATCGTCTGGGGCGACCGGGACCTCATCCTCCCGCCGGGCACCTCGACGCCGCGCGGGCCCGGCTGCCCCGGGCCCGGACCCACCTGTTCGCCGACTGCGGGCACATGCCGCAGATCGAGCGGGCCGAGGAGTTCCACCGGCTGCTGGTCGACTTCTG
>NZ_JAEVHN010000312.1:0-6984 GCF_016803375.1 Micromonospora sp. 4G55 | reverse complement strand
CGGGGGCCTCGTCGTGTCCCGCCGCCTCGGGCGGCGCCGGTCAGGCGGCGGCGAGCGCCGGACCGGTGAGGGTGTCGGCGTCGGCCGGGCGCAGCGCCAGGGCGAGCACGTCGGCGACGTCGGCGAGGGTGTGCACGGTCAGCGCCTCGCGGACCTCGGTGGGCAGATCGTCCAGGTCCGGCTCGTTGCGGGCCGGGATGATCACCTCGGTCAGGCCGGCCCGGTGGGCGGCGAGCAGCTTCTGCTTCACGCCGCCGATGGGCAGCACCCGGCCGGAGAGGGTCACCTCGCCGGTCATCCCGAACTCGGGCCGCACCGGCCGGCCGGTCACCAGGGACGCCAGCGCGGTGACCATGGTGATGCCGGCGCTGGGGCCGTCCTTGGGCACCGCGCCCGCCGGCACGTGCAGGTGGATCCGCCGTCCGGCGAGGGCGTTCGGGTCCAGCCCGTACCGGCGCCCGTTGGAGCGCAGGTACGACCAGGCGATGTGCGCGGACTCCTTCATCACGTCGCCGAGCTGGCCGGTGAGGGTCAGCCCCGGCTCGCCCTCCATTCTGGTCGCCTCGATGAAGAGCACGTCCCCGCCGGCGCCGGTGACCGCCAGGCCGGTGGCCACGCCGGGCACCGCGGTGCGCTCGGCCGACTCCGGGGTGAACTTCGGCCGGCCCAGGTAGCGGGCCAGGTTGCCGGTGTCCACCCGGACGGGCGCCGGGTCGCCTGCCAGCTCGACGGCGACCTTGCGCAGGATCTTCGCCAGGGCGCGTTCGAGCTGCCGTACGCCGGCCTCCCGGGTGTGCTCCCCGGCGATCCGGGCGAGGGCCTCGTCGGCCACGGTGACCTCGTCGGCGGTCAGGCCGGCCCGCTCCCGCTGCCGGGGCAGCAGGTGGTCCCGGGCGATGGCCACCTTCTCGTCCTCGGTGTAGCCGTCCAGGGTGACCAGCTCCATCCGGTCCAGCAGCGGGCCGGGGATGGTCTCCACCACGTTGGCGGTGGCCAGGAAGAGCACGTCGGACAGGTCGAGGTCGACCTCCAGGTAGTGGTCCCGGAAGGTGTGGTTCTGCGCCGGGTCGAGCACCTCCAGCAGCGCGGCGGCGGGGTCGCCCGCGTAGCCGGCGGCCAGCTTGTCGACCTCGTCGAGGAGCACCACCGGGTTCATCGAGCCGGCCTCCCGCAGCGCGCGGACGATCCGGCCGGGCAGCGCGCCGACGTAGGTGCGCCGGTGACCGCGGATCTCCGCCTCGTCGCGGACGCCGCCGAGCGACACCCGGACGAAGTTGCGCCCGAGCGCCCGGGCGATCGACTCGCCGAGGCTGGTCTTGCCGACGCCGGGCGGGCCGGCGAGGGCGAGGACCGCGCCGGAGCCGCGACCGCCGACCACGCCGAGGTTGCGCTCGGCCCGCCGGTTGCGCACCGCCAGGTATTCCAGGATGCGGTCCTTCACGTCGGCCAGGCCGGCGTGGTCGGCGTCGAGCACGGCGCGGGCCGCGGCCAGGTCGGTGTTGTCCTGGGTACGCGTGGTCCACGGCATCTCCAGCACCGTGTCCAGCCAGGTACGGATCCAGCCCGCCTCCGGGGAGGCGTCACTGGCCCGCTCCAGCTTGCCGACCTCGCGCAGCGCCGCCTCGCGTACCTTCTCGGGCAGTTCGGCGGTCTCGACCCGGGCCCGGTAGTCGGCGGAGCCGTCGGGCTCGTCCTCGCCCAGTTCCTTGCGGATGGCGGCGAGCTGCTGGCGGAGCAGGAACTCCCGCTGGGACTTCTCCAGCCCCTCGCGGACGTCGCTGTTGATCCGCTCGGTGACCTCCTGCTCGGCGAGGTGGTCCTTGACCCAGCCGACGAGCAGTTCCAGCCGGGCGACGACGTCGGGCGCGGCGAGCAGTTCGGTCTTCTGCGCCAGGGTGAGCCAGGGCGCGTAGCCGGCCGCGTCGGCCAGTTCGGAGACGTCGGTCATCCGCTCCATGGCGTCGATGACCTGCCAGGCGCCGCGCTGCTGGAGGACCGAGGTCATCAGCGCGCGGTACTCGCGGGCGAGTTCCCGGGCCCGGCCGGCCGGGGCGGGTTCGTCGAGTCGGGTCGCCTCGACCCAGAGGGCGGCGCCGGGTCCGGGCACGCCGGAGCCGATCCGGGCCCGGGCGAGGCCGCGGATCACGGCGGCGGGCTCGCCGTCGGGCAGCCGGCCCACCTTCTCGATGGTGGCGATCGTGCCGACGGAGCCGTACTCGCCGTCGATGCGGGGCACGGCGAGAAGCTGCTTGTCGCCGGTGGCGCGGGCCGCGTCGACCGCGGCCTGGGTGGTCGGGTCGAGGGTCACCGGGATGACCATGCCGGGCAGCAGGACGGCGTCGGTCAGCGGAAGTACCGGAAGAGTTGCCATCGAACACCTGCTATCGCGTTGAGTTGAGCGTGTCAGGCTCAAGTCACAAAGCGTTCCCCTTGTTCCTGGGTGTGACCCAGGCCACCCCCGGAGGCGCTCCGCGCCGGGGCGGAGGGGTTCCTGCCCAAGAGCAGCGAGCCGGAGGAACTGCTCCCCCCGATCCTGGCCGTCCTCGACGGCTGGGCGGTACTGCCCGGTCCCCTGCTGCGTGGCCTGCTCCGGCCGGTCCGTAGCAGCTCGGTCGACCTGGACTCGGAGGAGCGGCGGTTGCTGCGGTCCATCGCCGCCTGCCGCAGCACCGTGGAGATCGCCGAGCAGTTGCACGTCTCGGAGCGGACGGTGAAACGGATGACCGCCGCGCTGCTGCGCAAGCTGCGGGTGTCCAGCCGCGCGGAGGCCGCCGCGCTGGCCGGACACGCCGGACTGCTCACCGACTGACGCCGCCCGCCCATTGGCCGCGCGGATTTTCCACGATTCGCGCGACGCGTCAAATGAAAGCGACGCATATTGTTGCGGATTAGCCGGCCGATACGTCAAACTCTTGACCACACCCCGCCCGACACAGGGAGCAATGGCGATGGCAAGGAAAGTAATCACCGTTCTGACCGACGACTTGGACGGCGGAAAGGCCGACCGGACCGTCGAGTTCAGCCTGGACGGGGTGGCGTACACCATCGACCTCTCCGACGAGAACGCGGGGGTGCTGCGCAAGGCGCTCGACCCGTACATCAGCGCTGGCAGGCGAATGGGGCGGGGCAACGTGGACGCCGGCCGCCCGGTCCGCCGCCCGGCTCGCGCCGCGGTCTCCGGAATGGACCGCGAGCAGAACCGGGCCATCCGGGAATGGGCCGCCAAGAACGGCTACGAGATTTCCGAGCGCGGCCGCATCCCGGTCAACGTCGTGGAGGCGTGGAAGAACCGCTGACCGGCCTCGGCGGGGCATCACGATCCGCCGCGTAGGGGTCACGCTGAGAAATCAGCGTCGACCCCTACGCTTTTCGCCCCGTTCACAATTTCCACCCGGTGGTGCGCCCCGGTCGGTGCCGCGCGACGCCCGATCACTCGCCGGTGGCCCCGTCGAGCAACTGCCGGGCCACGTCGAGCTGACCCAGGTGCCGGGCGTACTCCTGCAGCAGGTGGAACAGGATCCGACCCAGCGACGGCGCGTCCGCGGCGGCAGGGAACCGGCCGCCGAGCGCGGCCCGCCGCTCCAGCGGCACCCCGGCGACGATCCGGCGGGTGTGCGTCACCTCCGCCCGGTACGCCCGCCACACCTGCTCCGTCGACAGGGCGTCCACCCGCCACTCGGCGTCGTCCTCGCCCGGCGGGCACGGCGCGACCTGCTCCGCGGCGAAGCCCCACCGGATCCAGCGCCGCTCCACCCAGCCCAGGTGCCGCACCAGCCCGAGCGGCGCCCAGTCGAGCCCGTCGACGGGCCTGCGCAGCTGCTCCTCCGACAGGCCGGCGGTCTTGCGGGCCAGCGCCTCCCGGTACCAGTCGAGGTAGCCGACCAGCAGTTCCCGGGGATCGTCGACGTGGTTGCCCGGACCGTCGAGCAGGACCGGGAAACGGGTGTCCGACATCCACCGACCCTACGGCCGGGCCGTGCCCCTCGCCACAGTCACGATCGGCCGGTGGACCGGGGCGCCGGCAACATGGCCGGCCCGGCCCGGCGAGGCCGGTGCACGCGCTACGCGCCCCGGACGGCGACGCCGGCCCGGGCGCTGGTGTCGAAAATACGGCCGCGGGCCGCCCGGATCTCTCCGGACGGCCCGCGACGGTGTCGTACGACGGGTCAGTTGACCTCGATCCGCACCACGTCGAAGGCGGGGGTCTGGTTGGCCCGCTCCATCATCGGCACCCGGTGCGAGCCGTCACCGGCCCAGACCGCGCACTGCGCGGTGCCCGACTGCGGCAGGCCCGGGATCTGGATGGTCACCTCGTCGGCCTGGCCACTGCCCCGACCGTCCTCGGTGGCGACGAAGAACGCCGGCACGTCCTGCGGGTTCGAGGGCGCCTCGGTGGTGCTCTGCAGCATCCGGCAGGCGGTGTGGAAGTGACCGCGGGTCAGCCCCTGGTCGTTGAGGACCGAGCTCTCCAGGTAGTAGCCGCCCTGGCCGGCGGCGAGGAACCGGTCGCGGATCAGGTTCCGGGTGGAGACCCGCAGCGCGAACGCCTGGTTGCGCTGCACCTGCTCCGGGAACTCGGTGATCAGCAGGGACGGGTTGTTGGCGGCGGCGCCGACCTCACCGAAGGCCGTGCTGACGCACCGGTTGCCGTTCTGGAAACCGTCGTGCGGCTGTAGGTCGCTGTTGGTGCAGTCCTTGGCCAGCACGCCGAGGTTGTTCCCGCCGTTGTTGTTTCCGCCGCCGTTCTGACCGCCGTTCTGGCCACCATTCTGACCGCCGTTCTGGCCACCGTTGGTCGGGGCGGCGGTCGGGGCGCCATTCTGACCGCCGTTCTGGCCGCCATTGGCGCCGCCGTTGTTGTTGTTCGCGGCGACAGTGCATTTCGCGAGCTGGTCAAGTCCCTGCGGGCGCGGCCCCACCCGGTCGATGGCGGTCGCTATCCGGTTCAACGTCGCCCGACGCTTGTCCTCCAGCGGACGCAGGATGGCGTTGTTGATGAAGGTCTGCCCGTTGCGGCCCTCGGCGGCCAGCCGCCGGTTGGCCTCGGCGATCTGGGTCTGCAACAGGGCGAGGTTCCGGTCGACCTCGGCCCGGGCGCGGTCCGGAACCTGCGGCAGCCTGCTCACCACGTCCGGGCAGACCACGCCCGAGGCGACGGTGTTCACCGGCGCGTTGCCGTCCTTGACGGCCTGGCACTCGGCGACGGACATCTGGCCGTCGCCCCAGTGGTTGCGAACCCAGCGCCCGTTCTGCCACGTCTGGGTGGTGCTGCCGCGTCCGCTCGGCGAGGTGGCGCCGGGACTCGGCGCCACGCAGGCGGACGAGACGTTGCGGGTCGTCGTTCGCCGAGTCTCGTGGGCCGACGAGATCTGGGTCACCGCGGCGATACCGCCGAAGACCGCGAGCGCGCCGACCGCCGCCAGCAGCCGCTTGCTCCGCGCGTTACCGGATGACCGGCGCGCCCCTGTGGACCTGCGCATCGAATTGCTCTCCTTCTCGATCCGGTACCTGACTCGTGACCCGTCGGGCGAACGGAATTCGGGGTGGGACGCCCGTCGGGATCACTGCGACGTCCGGTCGCGCGTCGATGGCCGACGATGCCCTTTCCGCACCGTCCGCCGCGTCGGGTGGCGCGGCTGGGAAGATCTGTGTCCATTCCCGCTTAGGTACGGAGCGCCGCGGGCGATGGTTCAACGCGGATCGAGGAATTCGGAACGGGCTGGTGACGACCGCCCGATCGGCGTTCCGGAAAGACGCGGAGTCACCGCGCGGCGACGCTGCGGTCGGTTGTCAGTCGACGCAGAGGTGGTCGAAGGCGAAGTCCCCGACCAGCTCGTCCCGGCGGGCGCGCAGCCCCCGGATCTCCTGCCGCAGCTCGGCCCGGTCCATCAGCGGCGGTTCGTCGGTCTCCAGCGCCCGCAGCCGGTCCCCCACCGCCACGACGGCCAGGTCCTCGGCCAGCCGGGCGGCGTCCACCCCGCACCAGAAGCGGTGCTCGCGGACGGTCACCCGCTCGACCAGGCAGCGACCGGGCCGCACCTCGACCCAGCTCCAGCCCTCGGCCGCCCCGTCCCGCCACCGCACGTGCAGGCCACGCACGATGGGGTCGGCCAGCCGCCGGGACACGTACGCGTCGACGGCGTCGGCGCGGGCCAGCGCCCCGAGGTCGTTGACCGGGCCGGTGCGGCCGTCGGGCAGTCGACCGACGATGTCGCGGAAGGCCACCGCGCTGTCGTACCCGTCGCCGTCCTGGCCGGTGGACGGGCCCGGCCCGGCGTAGGCGCGGGCGTCGATGACGTACCTGACGATCCGCGGGCCGTGCGCGGCGGACCGCAACGTCGAAGACTCGATCCGCAGCACGGGCAGGTCGACCGCGGCGCAGACGGCGTCGCGCATCCGCTCGGCGCGCTGCCGGGCCGAGCCGGGCGGCGCCGGCGCGCCGAGCACGACGGCGAAGAGCGGCCGACCGGTGTCGGCGGCGCAGACCACGTGGTCGAACTCCTCGCGGGTCGCCGAACTCCACTGGTGTCCGGTGATCCCCTCCGGGCGCCGGGTCACCAGGTCACCGAGCCGGCGACCGGCGTGCACCACCTGACCGGCCCGGACGGGCAGCGCGGCACCGTCGAGCGGCAGCGGCCGCAGCCGGGAACCGTCGTCGGTGGCGGTACGCGTCATGGTGGTGCCGGATCCTCACGTGGTCGGTCGACCGGCCGAGTCTAAGGGACGTCTCGTAACCCCGGTGTCTGTCTGCTGAGGATGATCATCGAGGATGGCTGGGTGCAGGTGATCACCGCAGCCCGCCCGGAGTGGATCTTTCCCTTCACCGGGCTGCAGCCGCCCAGTTCCGCAAGCTGGTCCGGCTGGTCGCCGAGCGTGGCGGTGACGCGATCGCCGACGGCCGGCCGGGCCGGCAATGGGCCTTGGACCTCGCCGACCGGGTACTGCTGGTGGCCACCTACTGGCGCACGAACCTGACGATGCGCC
>NZ_JAEVHN010000311.1:0-7028 GCF_016803375.1 Micromonospora sp. 4G55 | reverse complement strand
CCGGCGGCACCCGGACGGTCTCGGTGCGGGTGCGGGCCAGCACCCCGGCCGGCCCGAGCTTCACCACCGCCAGCCGGGGCCCGCGGTCGAGCAGCAGCCCGGCGGCCCGCTCGGGGTCGCGGGTGCCGACGGCGATCTCCACCTCGTCGAGGTTGCCGACGGCCACGGTGACCCGCGGCAGCACCTCGGCGACCGCGGCGGTGGCCGCCGCCGGGTCGGACCAGAACATCGGCCGGTAGTCCAGGTCGAGCACGGTGTGCGGGCGCCCGTCGCGGGCGACCAGCGCGGCCGCGTGGGCGTCCCGGCTCGGCTGCTGGCACAGGCCGGTGCCGGTGAGCCAGAAGACCCGGGCCGCCGAGATCGCGCCGAGGTCGAGTTCCTCGGGGCGGATCTGCAGGTCGGGGGCGGTCGGGGTGCGGTAGAACCAGAGCGGGAAATCGTCCGGCGGAAAGATCTCGCAGAAGGTCACCGGGGTGGGCAGCCCGTCGACCGGGTGGACCTGGCTGTCGTCGACGCCGAAGTCGCGCAGCGCCCGGTGCACGTAGTCGCCGAACGCGTCGGCGCCGGTGCGGGTGATCACGCCGGCGCGCAGCCCCTGGCGGCTCGCGGCGACGGCCACGTTGGTGGGACTGCCGCCGAGGAACTTGCCGAACGTCTCGACCTCGGCCAGCGGCGTGCCGATCTGCAACGGATAGATGTCCACCCCGACCCGGCCGATGGTGAGCACATCGAGCATGCGGCGTCCTTCCCCGGCCGGCGATGCCGTGCCCGCCGGCCCTGCCCCTGATTGGTAACAGCGCCTTATGAGTTCTGTCAATGTGTTGTCATGACATCCGCGCTCTGCGTTCGGTGACCGCTTCGGTACAGTGGCGCCCATCATCGTGCCCCGAGATCCCGCTCGTGCCCAGCGAGGAGGTGCCGTGACCGGACCCGAGATCGCGGTCGACCGGAGCAGCCCGGTCCCGCTCTATTTCCAGGTCGCGGAGCAGTTCGCCGCGGCGATCCAGCGCGGCGACCTGGCGCCCGGCGACCGGCTGGACAGCGAGTTGCAGCTCGCCGACCGGCTCGGGTTGTCCCGCCCGACCGTGCGACAGGCGATCCAGCACCTGGTCGACAAGGGACTGATCGTGCGCCGCCGCGGGGTGGGCACCCAGGTGGTGCGCGGCGAGGTGCGCCGGGCGGTGGAACTGACCAGCCTCCACGACGACCTGCTGCGCGCCGGCCAGCAGCCGTCCACCTCGGTGCTCGAACTGGCCACCGTGGCCTGCCCGACCGACGTCGCCGCCGCGCTCGGCGTACCGGTCGGCAGCGAGGTGCAGCACCTGCGCCGGCTGCGGTTCTCCGACGGCGAACCCCTCGCGGTGATGGAGAACTGGCTCCCGCCCGACCTGGTCCGGCTCAGCATGGAGGCGTTGCAGGCCAAGGGCCTGTACGCGATCCTGCGCGCCGCCGGCATGCGCATCCGCGGCGCCCACCAGCGGATCGGGGCTCGGGCGGCGACCGCCGCCGAGGCGCAGATGCTCGGCGAGCGGCGCGGCGCGCCCCTGCTCACCATGACCCGCACCGCCTACGACGACCAGGGCCGGTACGTGGAACACGGCGCGCACCTCTACCGGGCCAGCCGCTACTCCCTCGAGGTGACCGTCGCCGAGCGGTGACGGTGGATGTTTCGGGCTCATTTCAGTGACAGGTATTTACGTCGTCAGGCTGTCATGACATTGTGGCCGCAAACACCGCCGGCGGCGGACGTGCGGCCGGCGGGCGACCCGCGAGTCTCTTCGAAGTCTCCTTGCGAAGGGAAGCAGCCCATGACATCCAAGCCGAGACGCGCAGCGGGCGTGCTCGCCGCGTTCACCACCCTTGCCCTGGGCCTCACGGCCTGCGGCGACTCGTCCGAGCCCGCTGGCAAGGACGCCAAGAACATCACCCTCACGATCTCCGCCAACTCCATCGTGGGCGGCAAGAACTCCGCCGGCGCGGAGTGGATCGAGAAGTGGGTCATCCCCCGGTTCGTCGAGGCGCAGAAGGCCAAGGGCGTCACCGCCAAGGTGACGTTCGTGCCCAGCGGCGTCGACGACGAGCAGTACAAGACCAAACTGGCCCTGGACCTGCGCTCCAAGGGCGGCGCCGACGTGATCGCCGTGGACGGCATCTGGGTGGGCGAGTTCGTCCAGGCCGGCTACCTCAAGCCGCTGTCCGAGGTGGCCGGCGACCAGGCCGACTCCTGGGAGGGCTGGTCGCAGATCCCGGAGACCGTGCAGGGCCTCGGCAGCTTCGAGGACAAGCGCTACGGCATCCCGCTCGGCACCGACGGCCGGGTCCTCTACTACAACAAGAAGCTCTTCGCCCAGGCCGGCCTGCCCGCCGACTGGCAGCCGAAGAGCTGGCAGGAGATCCTCGACGCCGGCGCCAAGCTCAAGACGCTGCCCGGGGTGACCCCGATCCAGATCAACGCCGGCACCGCGATGGGCGAGGCGACCTCCATGCAGGGCGCGTTGCCGCTGCTGGTCGGCGCCGGCGGCGAGATCTACAAGGACGGCAAGTGGGCCGGGGCCAGCCAGCCGGTCAAGGACATGCTCGACTTCTACACGAAGATCTACGGCGGCGGCCTGGGCGATCCCAAGCTGCAGCAGGAGGCGAAGGGGCGCGACAAGTCCTTCGCGGAGTTCGCCGCCGGCAAGATCGGCATCTTGGCCGAGGGCGACTACTTCTGGCGCAGCGTCATCAACCCGAGCACCGGCATCGCCAAGATGGCCGACCGGGACACCGCCGTCGGGTACGCGATGATCCCCGCCAAGCAGCCCGGCGCGGGCATCCGTGGGCAGGACTTCGTCAGCATGTCCGGCGGCGGCGTACGGGTGCTCAACCCGAACTCCAAGTTCCCGTCCCAGGCCTGGAGCTGCTGTCGTTCATGCACTCCGCGGAGGCGGTCAAGGCCGAACTCGCCGGCGAGGCACGGATCACCGCGCGGATGGACGTCAACAAGGAGGTCCTCGCGGGCGACCCGATGCTGAGCTTCGTCACCGAGAAGGTGCTGCCGGTCACCGCGTACCGGCGCCGCTGGCGGTCTACCCGCAGGTGTCGGTGGCGCTGCAGGAGGCGACCGCCGCCGCCGCGTCGGGCCGGAGCGCCGACGAGGCCGCCGGGGCGTACCAGAAGAAGCTGGAAGGGATCGTCGGTGGCGCAGGTAACGTCACCTCCTGACCAGGTGGTGGAGGGGAGGCGCCCGGAGACGGGCGCCTCCCCGGCCCCCGACGCCGCCGGCCTGGGCCGGGCCCGGGCCACCGGGTTCCTCGTGCCCAGCATGGTGCTGATCCTGCTCTTCCTCGTGGTGCCGGCCGCCTGGACGATCTACCTGGGCGTCACCAACTACCGGCTGACCGGCCTGGCCGCCGCCAACCCGGAGATCGTCGGCCTGGACAACTACACCCGGGCCCTGAGCGACGAGCGGTTCCGCACCTCGCTGGTGCTGACCCTGCAGTTCGTGCTCGGCTCGGCGGTCATCGGGCAGGCCGGGCTCGGCTTCGCCATCGCCTTCGCGCTGCGCGACCGGCGCGGCCCGCTGCGCCGGGTGGTCGAGGCGTTCGTCCTGCTCTCCTGGATCCTGCCCAGCTCGGTGGTGGCCTTCCTCTGGATCGCCCTGCTCGACCGGGACGGCGGCACCCTCAACACCCTGCTCGGCATCCCAGGCACGGCCTGGCTGCTCGACCACCCGATGCTGTCGATCATCGTGTTCAACACCTGGCGCGGCACGGCGTTCTCGATGATGCTCTACGCCGCCGCCCTGGAGAACGTGCCCCGCTCCCACCTGGAGACCGCCCGGCTGGCCGGCGCGTCCACCTGGCAGCAACTGCGCGACGTGGTCTTCCCCCGCATCCGCGGGCACGTGCTGACCAATCTGCTGCTGATCAGCCTCTGGACGTTCAACGACTTCGCGCCGTTCCTCATCACCGCCGGCGGCCCCGAGCAGCGCTCGGAGATCCTCCCGGTCTACGTCTACAAGGTGGCGCTCTCCGGCGGTGAACTCGGCTTCGGCGCCGCGATCTCGTTCGTCATGCTGCTGATCAACCTGGTCATCGCGCTGGTCTACCTGCGCATGCTGGGCCGGCGGAAGGAGACGGCGTGAGCAGCGCGACCAGCACGGCGCCCGCGCCGACCACCGAGCGGGAGGCCGGCACGGAAGCCGCTCGGCACCTGCTCGGCCGGGTCGCCCGCTACACCTTCCTCTGCGCCGTCCTCGGGTTCTTCGCGCTGCCGCTGCTCTGGCTGGCCACCGCCCCGTTCGACGACAATCCGACGATCACCGCGTCGCTGCCGCGGTTCACCCTGGACAACTTCCGCGCGCTGCTCGACAACCCGTACGCGCTCAGCTCGCTGCTCAACTCCGTCTACCTGGCCGCCGGCACCGCGGTGCTGGTGGTGACGTTCGGGGCGCTGGCCGCGTACGCGCTGAGCCGGGTCCGGGTGCCCGGCCGCGACGCGCTGCTCTACGGGCTGCTGCTGCTCTCGTCGATCGTCACCGGCACGGCCACCATGGTGCCGCTGTTCGAGCTGGCGTTCCGGCTCAACCTGATCGACTCCCGGCTCGGGGTCATCCTGATCCTCACCGGCGGGCTGCTGCCCGCGGCGATCTTCATCCTCAAGGACTTCATGGACGCCACCCCGACGTCCTACGAGGAGTCCGCCCGCGTCTTCGGCGCCAGCCCGTTGCAGATCATGCGGCACATCGTGGTGCCGCTGGTCCGCCCCGGCCTGGCCACCGTCGGGGTGTGGGCGGTCGCCAACGTCTGGGGCAACTTCCTGGTGCCGTTCCTGCTGCTGCGCGGGCCGGAGAAGGCCCCCGCCGCGGTGATCATGTACACCCTCTACACCGAGGGCGGCCAGGCCGACCTGCGGTTGCTCTCCACGTTCTCGCTGCTCTACTCGCTGCCGGTGGCGCTCATGTTCGTCTTCGTCAGCAGCCGGTACGGATTCCGCTTCCACGGAGGGATCAAGCGCTGATGTCCGCCATCACCATGCGCGACCTGACCAAGGTCTACCCCAACGGGGTGCGGGCCCTGGACGCCCTCGACCTGGAGATCGCCGACGGCGAGTTCTTCGCGCTGCTCGGGCCGTCCGGCTGCGGCAAGACCACTCTGCTGCGCACCATCGCCGGGCTGGAGGTCGCCTCCGGCGGCAGCGTGCACATCGGCGACCGCGCCGTGACCAACCTGCCGCCCGGCAAGCGGGACGTGGCGATGGTCTTCCAGGACTACGCGCTCTTCCCGCACATGACCGTGCAGGAGAACATCGCCTACCCGCTGCGGATCAAGAAGATGGACCGGCGCGGCCGCGCGGAGAAGGCGGCGGAGACCGCCGACGAGCTGGGCCTGTCCGCGCTGCTGCAACGCCGCCCGGGGCAGCTCTCCGGCGGGCAGCAGCAGCGAGTCGCGCTCGCCCGGGCGATGGCCTGCCACCCGCAGGTCTTCCTCCTCGACGAACCGCTGTCCAACCTCGACGCCCGGCTGCGGCTGGAGGCGCGCACCTTCCTCAAGCGGCTGCAACGCGAACTGGGCGTCACCACCGTCTTCGTCACCCACGACCAGGCCGAGGCGCTCGCCCTCGCCGACCGGATCGCCGTCATGGAGGGCGGCCGGATCCGGCAGGTGGGCACCCCGACCGAGGTGTTCCGCCGCCCTGCCAACACCTTCGTCGCCGGCTTCATCGGCTCCACCCCGATGAACCTCATCGACGCCGAGGCGCACGACGGCGAACTGGCCGTCGCCGGCGCCCGGCTGCCGATGCCCGACGACGTCCGGGACCGGGTGAGCGCCGGCGAGAAGCTCGTCTACGGGGCACGTCCCGAGTACCTGGACTACTCCGCCGAACCGGTGCCGGGGGCGCTGAGCGGGCAGGTGGTCGTGGTGGAGAACCTCGGCAGCTTCTCGCTGGTCTCCCTCGACGTGGCCAGCGGGGACGTCGTCGGGGCCGCGGGGACCAGCGTCCAGGTCGTCGTGCCGGAGGGGCGCGAACCCGAACCCGGTGACACCGGCTGGGTGGTGCCCCGCCCGGGCCGGTCACTGCTCTACCGGGACGGCGAACTGGTGAGCGGGGCGGCGGCGGCCGTGCCCGCGACGCGTACCGGCGCGGAGCGGTGAGGCATGGCGGCGCACCGGGGCAGGTGGACGCTGGCGGACCGCGCCGAGAGCGTGCTGCGGACCCTGCCGGTCACCGTGCCGCCGGGCACCGCCGCGCTCACCGTACGACTCGACTATCCCCGGCAGGCCGGGGTGCTCGACCTGGGCTGCCTCGGGCCGGCCGGCTTCCGCGGCTGGTCCGGCGGTGCCCGCGACGGCTACACCGTGGCCGCCCACTGGGCCACCCCCGGCTACCTGCCCGGTGAGCTGGAACCCGGCGAATGGCAGGTGCTGCTCCGGTTGCACCGCATCCCGCCGGAGGGCCTGAGCTACGAGGTCACCGCCACCACCAGCGCCACCCGGTCGGACGCCCCGACGCCGCCGACGGCACCACCGCGCCCGGACCGCCCGCCGCGCCGCGCGCTGCCCGGGGTGGACGGCCGGCGCTGGATCGCCGGGGACCTGCACGCGCACACCGTGCACAGCGACGGCGCGGCCACCATCGACGAGCTGGCCGCCCTCGCCGCCGCCCGGGGCCTGGACTTCCTCGCCGTCACCGACCACAACACCGTCAGCCACCACCCGTGGCTGCCCGCCGCCTCGGCCCGGTACGGCCTGACCCTGCTGCCCGGGCAGGAGGTGACCACCGACCGGGGACACGCCAACGTGTTCGGCCCGGTCGGCTGGGTCGACTTCCGGCAGCCGCCCGACGAATGGCTGGCCACCGCGGAGCGGGCCGGCGGGGTGATGTCGGTCAACCACCCCCTCGGCGGCGACTGCGCCTGGCGGCAGCCGCTGACCACGCGTACCCGGCTGGCCGAGGTGTGGCACTCCGGCTGGTGGGACCGGACCTGGGGCGCCCCGCTGGCGTGGGCGCGGGCCTGGCGCCCGGACGTGGTGCCGGTCGGGGGC
>NZ_JAEVHN010000310.1:0-7031 GCF_016803375.1 Micromonospora sp. 4G55 | reverse complement strand
GGCCGCCCGCGACGACAATCAGGCCCCGGCGCCGTGGACCGCGGGCGGCGGCCGGCAGCAGCAGCGCGGGCAGCGCCGCGAGATGGATGAAGCCCAGCACCCACCAGAACGTCGAGGCGAAGGCCGCCGCCTGGACGACCGGGGCGAGGCCCGCCGCGGCGCCCTTCCCGGCGAGCTGCCGCTGGACGACCACCGCGAGCACCGCGCCGCCGAACGCGCCGCCGAGCTGCTGAAAGATCCGGATCGCGCTGGTGGCTCGGGGGATCGGCCCGCCCGTAGTTTCCAGACCAAAAACAACGCTAAGCAGTTGATCTAGGGCCGTACCTGGGGTGACTGTCTCAAGATGGCGGGTTGCGGGAGCCACTTCGCGGGGTTCCCGTCGTTCCCGAAAGGTGGGATGCCGCGCGGGCGCCCGCCCAAGCTGTCAGCGGTTGGCGGAATCTCGCTCCTGCGCTGCGAGGAAGTAGCGGTTCCACCCGTGCGGATCGATCTCGATGTCGCCACCGCGATCGACCGAGCGGTCACCGGCGCGAAACGCGGTCATCTCCGCGACCAGGTCATCGTTGAGTCGGCATGGAGCGCGGTGCTGGGAATGCTCCTGGTCCGCTCTCCAGCCCGCTCGCCGAGCCCGCCGTGCGCCTCTCAACGCGACGGGCTCACCACGGTCAGGAGTGCCTGCTGGGAGGGGTACTGGCAGGGACCCCCACTTGCCGCCTTGTCTTCCTACGCTGGGTTCATGGACAACCGGGCCGAAGTCAGCGCATTCCTCAAATCCCGCCGCGACAAGCTCATGCCTGAGCAGGTGGGCCTGCCGGTGTACGGGCAGCGGCGGGTGACCGGGCTGCGCCGTGGCGAGGTCGCGATGCTGGCCGGAGTGAGCGTCGAGTACTACACGCGTCTGGAGCGCGGCAATCTGGGCGGGGTCTCCGACAGTGTCCTCAACGCGCTCGCCCAGGCTCTGCGGCTCAACGACACGGAACGTGACCACTTGTACACGCTGGCGCGCGCGGCCAACGCAGGCCCGGCCCGCATCCGGCGCCATCCGAAGAAGACCGTCGTGCGGCCGAGTGTGCTGCGCCTCATCGAGGGCCTGCACGATCAGCCGGCGTACCTGCGCAACAACCGCATGGACATTCTGGCGGCCAATCCGCTTGCCCGCGCCCTGCACTGCGAGGCGTTCGAGGTGGAGCCGGTCAACACCTTGCGGTTTGTCTTCCTCGACCCGCGGGCCACCCGGCTGTACTGCGACTGGGAACGCGTGGCTCACGATGGGGTGGGCGCGCTGCGGGTCGAGGTCGCCAAGAACCCCTACGACCGCGACTTGCAGAACCTGGTCGGTGAGCTGTCCGCCCGCAGTGACGCCTTCCGCACCCTGTGGGGCGGGCGCGACGTGTACGTCTTCACCGGCGGGACGAAGCGGTTCCACCATCCGGCGGTGGGCGAGCTGGATCTGGTCCACGAAGTGCTGGACCTGCCCGGTGAGGACGGGCTTTCCATCATTGTCTACAGCGCCGATCCCGGCACACCGGCCGCGGACGCCCTGAAGCTGCTGGCCAGTTGGGCAGCCACCCAGCAGCAGGACGAGGCCGCCGCGCCAGCCGAGGGCGAGCGCTGAGGCTGGCTCCGGCTCCCTCCACGCGTGGCGGCCAGCCTGCCGACGCCCTCCTGCGGGCCGCGTTGCGGCACGCTCCTGACCGCCGCCGGCGGGTTTCTGTCTTCCCCGCTGTCGGCTCCCGGGCCAAGCTGCCGCCAAGGGTGCGGCTGCTGGGTGCCGTCGCCGCGGCGCAAGGCAACGGCACCTTCTGGGTGATTGCCGGTTCTACGCCACGCTCATCCCGGCCACCGTCGTGGCCGCCGGGCTTCTGGCAGCCATCACCTTGCGGGCGACCAACAGTTGGATGTCAGTGGCTATCAGCCTGAGGGGTTGAGCACGGAGCGACCGTCGTTCTACATCGTGCTGTGCCGGTTGTTGTTGGCCATTTCGCTGCCTTCTCGCTGCGCGGCGTGACCAGGACTACCCGGGTACCAACCTGAGGGTGTCCCACACGAGTTTCCCCTACCTTGGCCTCCACCCGCGTCCGTACCAGTACCCTCCGGTTCCATGAGCTCGACCGACTCCCGCCCGGACCCCGCCGGCCGGGTTACCACGGTCGAGATCTTTTTCGATGTCGTCTTCGTCTTCACCATCACCCAGCTCACCCGCGTCCTCGAAGACGACCTCACCTGGGCCGGCTTCGGCCGGATCGTCCTCATCCTCGGGGTGCTCTGGTACGCCTACACCGGATACGCCTGGCTGACCAACCAGCTGCCTCCCCGACGCCCCGCCCAGAAGATCACCCTCTTTGCCGGCATGGCCGGCTTCCTGCTCACCAGCGTCGCCATCCCCGCCGCGTTCACCGACACCGCCCTGCTCTTCGCCCTCGGCTACCTGGTCCTGGTTGGCATCCACTTGATCATGTTCAGCCTCTCTGCAGCCCGCGCCACCACGATCCGTGTCGCGCCCTACAACTTGGCCGCGGTGCTGCTCATCGGCCTCGCCGCGTTCGTCACCGGTCCCACCACCTACGCACTCTGGTTCGCCGCCGCCCTCGTCCAGGCCGCACTGCCCTACGTCACTCCACGGTTCTCCTGGATCCGCGCAGCCGGCAGCTACCAGGTCGCCGCCGAACATCTGGTGGAGCGCCACGGCCTGCTCGTCATCGTCGCGCTCGGCGAATCTGTCGTCGCCATCGGCGCCGGCGTCGACATCCACCACATCACTGCGGCCACCGTCACCGCCATAGTCATGGGCCTCGCCCTACCCGCTGCCCTGTGGTGGACCTACTTCACCGACACCCGCGTCGCGGCCCCCACCCTCGACGTCGCGGACCCCCGCACCCGTACTCGGTTGGCCGCCCGGACCTACGTCCTCCCGCACTACCTACTGCTGCTCGGTGTCGTCGCCACCGCCACCGGCATCCATGCCGCCATCGCCCATCCCGACCGCCCCGCTGGCACGGCCGCTGCCCTTGCCCTCGCCGGCGGCGTCGCCCTCTTCCTCGCCGGTACCAGCAGCGTCCGGCTCGCGTTGCGCCTCGGTCTGCCTTCGAGCCGGGTCGCCGGCGCCTTCGCCGTGTTTGCCACCGTGCCCCTCGGCATTGCCACGAACGCCCACACCCAACTTGCCGCCGTCATCGTCGTGCTCATCGCCACGCTGCTGGTCGGTCCTCGCCATCCGAGCCGGCGCGCGGCAACGGCGTGACTAGGCCCTGTCCTGTCGATCATGGGAGCCAGAGATGGCGGCGATGAGGACGAGGCTGGCCTGGTGAAGGGATGCGCGTTTGGCGTATCGGGTGGCCAGGTCACGCCACTGCTTGAGTCGGTTGAAGCAGCGTTCCACGACGTTGCGTTTGCGATAGATCACCTTGTCGAAGGCGGGTGGTCGCTGCGTTCCGGGATGACGTGCCGGATTCCCCGTTGGCGCAGTGCCCGGCGGGTGGAGTCGTGCGCGTAGCCTTTGTCGGCGATCAGCACGTCGGGACGCTTGCGGGGTCGCCCGGGTCCGGGCTCGTTGACCCGGATCGCATCCAGCAAGGCCAGTAGCTGGGGGTTGTCGCCGGCCTGACCGGGGGTGAGCAGGATCGACATCGGCCGGCCACGCCCGTCGACAGCCAGGTGGATCTTCGTGCTCAGTCCACCGCGGGACCGGCCGATGGCCTCACCGTCTTGCGCACCAGGCGTCGCCGGACTTGATGGGGAGCCCCTTTTTTGCGGGCGCCAGCGGCATGCTGGTGCGCCCGCACGATCGACGAGTCGATGCTGATCGTCCACTGCACCGGTGTGCCGTCATCGTGGACCTGCGCCGCCGCGAGGATCCGATCCCAGGTGCCATCGGCGGTCCATCGGCGCAGGCGTTCGTGGCAGGTCTTCCACGGCCCGAAGCGTTCCGGCAGGTCACGCCACGGCGCACCCGTGCGCAGCTTCCACAAGATCCCGTTGATGACCTGGCGGTGATCCCGCCACCGGCCCCGCGCACCACCCGGCTCCGGAAGCAGCGGCGCGATCACCGCCCACGCCTCGTCAGTCAGTTCACCACGACGTACCACCGGCACATCGTCAACGATCAACCACTACAAGATCGGCAGGACACGCCCTAGCCGGTCCAGGCCCCCGTATTTGGGCATGCGCTGCCTCACCACCCTCTGTGGAGCCGTCGCCTCGTCGGGCGTGGGGGCTCGGTCGAGGGTGGTCCCCCGGGCATGAGCACTGACATTTGGCGTTGACTGTCACCGGCCTAGGGCCTGTCCTGTCGATCATGGAAGCCAGATGATGGCGGCGATGAGGACGAGGCTGGCTTGGTAGAGGGACGCGCGTTTGGCGTAGCGGGTGGCCAGGTCACGCCACTGCTTGAGGCGGTTGAAGCAGCGTTCCACGACGTTGCGCTTGCGGTAGACCGCTTTGTCGAAGGCTGGTGGTCGGCCGCCGGCGCTGCCCTTGGCGGCGCGGCGGGCGACCTGGTCGCTGCGTTCGGGAATGACGTGCCGGATGCCTCGCTGCCGTAGGGCTCGCCGGGTGGAGTCGTGGGCGTAGCCCTTGTCGGCGATCAGCACCTCGGGGCGTTTGCGGGGCCGTCCGGGTCCGGGGTCGTTGATCCGGATCGCGTCCAGCAGGGCCAACAGTTGCGGGTTGTCGCCGGCCTGACCAGGCGTGAGCAGGATCGACAGCGGCCGGCCACGTCCGTCGACCGCGAGGTGGATCTTCGTGCTCAGCCCGCCTCGGGACCGGCCGATGGCCTCGCCATCTTGCGCACCAGGCGTCGCCGCACTTGACGAGGAGCCCCCTTTTTGCGGGCGCCAGCGGAATGCTGGTGCGCCCGCACGACCGAGGAGTCGATGCTGATCGTCCACTGCACGGGTGTGCCGTCGTCGTGCACCTGTGCGGCCGCGAGGATCCGATCCCACGTGCCATCGGCGGTCCAGCGGCGCAGGCGTTCGTGGCAGGTCTTCCACGGCCCATAGCGTTCCGGCAGGTCACGCCACGGCGCACCCGTACGCAGCTTCCACAGAATCCCGTTGATGACCTGCCGGTGATCCCGCCACCGTCCCCGCGCACCACCCGGCTCAGGAAGCAGCGGCGCGATCACCACCCATGCCTCATCGGTCAGCTCACCACGACGCACCACCGGCACATCGTCGACGATCAACCACTACAAGATCGGCAGGACACGCCCTAACGGCATGTCCGACAAAGGGTGTGCATATGGGCTCTGACCTGCTCGAACGCTTGGCATCGACGGTTGCTGTCGGTCACCGCTGGTCCGCCTTTGACGGCCTGGTGACGGCCTGGACCTGGTCCTCGTCGACCCTTGACCCCAGGCAACCAGCAATGCTCGCTGACCTGTATAGGGGAGAGCATCTAGCTGCCGCAACCTTCCACCGGAGTCCGTGGGCGAGCGAATTTTCATCCTGCGTAGCGGTTGGCTTCGACGTGGTGCAGGACGAGGATGGCCTGCACGATCGCGGTGGCGCGGCGTGGGCAGCAGCGCAGCTTGGCCAGGATCTTCCAGGTCTTGAGTGTGGCGATGGCTCGTTCGCCGCGAGCACGGATTCTCGTGTGCGCCCGGTTGACCGCCTTCTGCCGGCGGGACAGCTTCGGCCGGAAGCGTCGCCGCTTGAACGGGGGTGCGCATGCTGCCCCGAGCGCCCTGGTAGCCCTTGTCGGCGAAGGTCATCACGTCGGCGCTGGTCAGTGCGTCGATGATGCCGTTGATGCGGGCGGCGGTGAGGTCGTGCGCCGCGCCCGGCAGTGCCGGTGAGGCCCACACGAGCCGGCCGGCGGCGTCGGTGTTGACCTGCACGTTCACGCCATGCCGCTTGCGCTTGCCGGAGTAGTACGGCCTCTGGTCTGCCACACGGTCGATCGGGATCAGTGTGCCGTCCAGGATCGCGTACGCCAGGTGCCGGACGCGCCGCATCGCCGTGGCCAGGTCCTCGGCGACTGCGGCGAGCAGCATGATTGCTTCCTGTACATAGCGCCAGGCGGTGGCGACACCGATGGCGAACCCGGCGGCGAGCCGGGTGTAGGTGTCGCCATTGCGCAGGTGAGCCAGGGCGAGCAGCGCCTGTCGGCCCGGACCGAGGCGCGCCGCCATCGGGATCGACGCTGGTTACGGTGCGTTCGGATGAGGTCAGCGAGGTGGTTCAGGGTCCGGCTGGACAGCGCGATCGTGGAAGGGTAAGACAGCACAGGCGAGGCTCCCGGTCGGGGCATCGGATCTTGGTCGACCGCTGTCTTACCTGAAGCCTCGCCCTCATTGGTTCCCGGGCTCGCCGCACCCACCCTGAGCTGCAAGATCAGCTTGGAAAAGGCTCAGTGTGGTGGCCGTGGCCCTGGTCGTGCTGCTCGGCGCGGCCGGCTTCTCCACCAACCCGATTGTGGTCGGCGAGGTGGTCCGCATCGGCGGAGCCGGCCGTCCCTGCGATGGCCCTGGCCACGTCCGCGTTCGAGGCTGGCCCAGGGCCGAAGTGCCGTGGCTTGCGCGATCACGGCATGTCCTGCGCGCAGCCGCCGTGCGACCGGAGCCCGTTGGGGGTCCCTGCTGGTACCCCTCACAGCGAAGACTCCCACGTCAGAGGCGCTTCGGATTGCATGGATGAGTACCCCGATGTGGGGCGGCCGGGGCCGGTTCCCGGCATCGAACGGCCTGCTGAAGTGAAACAGATCACACTGCAGACCGTGTCCGCGTTTGGGCCGCTGGTGCCAGGACGCAGCCGCAGCTGGCATCCCCACCCTGGGAATCGAGGAGCAAACGACATGATCTCCCGTGAAGACCGCCGCGAGGCCGAACATCAGATCACCCGCCTGATCTACACCTACTGCCACCGGCTCGACGGCGCCGACCTCGAAGGCGCGGCGTCGCTGTTCGAGAACGCGCGCTTGCAGCTATCGCCCGAGGTGATCTGCCACGGCGCCGCGGAGCATCTCGCTGCCCTCGAGGTAATTCGTGTCTACGGTGACCGGCTCGGCACCCGGCATGTGGTGAGCACTTGATC